>JADFYO010000033.1 GCA_015233015.1 Nitrospirota bacterium
TAGCGTCCCTTGTGCCATAATATATTCACCTCGTTGGTGTTAGTTTTTTGTTCCACAAACTTATTCTAACATCCCGTTCCCACGGGTAACAACGAGGTTCCCTTCTTTTTTTGATGGTGAATCAGGGAAAAATAAGTAGCTTGTCGGCTACACTATAATAGCTGAACTCTCTGAACGATATTAAAGGCAGGGCTAAAATAAGAGTAAAGATAGATAGGTTAAGCTTGGGCAACTTTAACGATTGTAAGTCTATCGGTAATGGGCTTCACGAAATTAAGATAGATTACGGGCCAGGGTATAGGGTGTATTTCGGACATGGTGAACCAAACTCAATAGTGCTTCTTTATGGAGGAGACAAGGATTCGCAAATATCAGACATTAAAAAAGCTATGGAATATTGGAATGATTATAGGAGGTAATAATGGCAAAAAAAACAATAAATTATAGAGATGCTCTGATAGATTCATTACAAGACCCGGAAGAGGCAGTTTCGTATCTTAATGCCGCTCTGGAGGATGACTCCTGTGAGGCCTTTTTGCTGGCGCTTCGTAATGTTGCCGACTCACTGGGATTTTCTAATATTTCCAGAAAATCAAATCTTAGCAGAGTGAGCATGTACCGCATGCTTTCAGGAAAAGGCAATCCAAAATTTTCAACTCTTTCCGCGTTACTTAGAAGTTTAAACCTAAAACTTTCCGTGAGGGTTAAAGAGTAAGCAGTCACGAATTAATAGACCTGATACCAAGTTGCAAACAAATGAGTAATGTGGGGTAATAGTCCTCGACTGTGGAATCTACGCATTCGCAGTCGACGAATGGCTTGATGTTAAGAATTTAAGAAATGGGTCATTCGTAAATGCGAGGTTTCGTCTGTCCCCGTGTTGGCAGTCCGAAGTAGAGTTATACCTTCGTAACCCCGAACCCCTGTATGTAAAGCCTGTCGAAGCCGGTTGTCCTAATTATCTCTCTAAGGAAATCCTTGTGTTCATCTCCCTTTTTCCCTTTCTCAACCCCTTCCACAACGACACAAGCGCTCAGGTTATGGCTCTGGATATCCTCAATCAGTGCGGTGATGGAGGCACTCAAATGATCTCTTTCAGATTCATAATGATCTTGGAAGACATTATGGTCAACCTTTAACCAATGAATCCTATCAGGAACATCTTCGTACAATTGTTTATGTATGCTATGACGGGTAAAGAAGTCATCCAGTGCGTATTTGAACATAGTGAACTTGTTCATTATATCTTTGGCCTTTTTGATGTTTCTTACTTCTAATGTCTCCGGCAGTTCAATTACAAGCTCAAAATTGCATAAACGGCTTGTTACGGTTTTGACCAGCTCGCCTAAGACGTGATGGCAGAGCGCGGTATCTTCAATAAGGGCATCAGAAAGATTTACAGATACGCATCGCATAGGCGCTGCGGCAATTGTGGACAATAAGCCGTTTACGGTTCTAAGCAGGATGAAGTCCAGTTTTTTTAGCGTGTCTTTATTGCCTGCGAGAGTGGCGAATATCTCACCGCCAGTCACCCCATAGTATCCCCTGAAAAGCACCTCATAACCATGGTTTACCAGACCATTCGAGGTTAGTCTTAAGATAGCTTCCATTTTCAGTACGTTTATGTCATTCATCCCACGATTTTCAGCGTAATAACTATCGATAATTTGTCGCGCAACAATCAGAGGCGTCGCAGGAACTTGGGTGCTTTTGTGTTCTTTCAGGCGTTCAAGCAATCTTTCTGTTGTCGGGCGTACGACTTTTTCTTTGAGCCTCATAATAATCTGTTCGAGTATTTTCATTTGTTTAGTCTCGATTTCTTCTCTACTTGCTTTTTCGGCTGTTTTCTTTTTCTGAATGATCCGCCTGATGTCGGTTTCGCATGAGGTTCTAATCATATCCGAAAAACCACTGACATTATCTTTTATCAACTCCCTGAATGTTTCATAATCATATAAATTGGAGATAGCCGCTTCAGCAATCAGTTCTTCGTTATATAAGTAGTTAACAAAGTCCGGGAGGAGGCTTTTTCCACGATATCTATCCAACGCATCCTTTTTGGGGAAGCCCTTCACGATGTGCGAGGACATCGTCGAAAACTGCATCATTTCTACATACTCTATTGATTTTACAAGACGGTCTATGTAATACCTTCCTGCCATCGTACATACGACCTTATCTGTGGATTCACTGTCTATGAGGATCGTATTGAAATGATTTGTCCTGATCAGGTTGGCATGTATAAAGGCCGTCAAACAGATTGATATTGAGCAAGGTTCAAAACCGAGTCTCCTGAACTTGTCAAAAATGGTTCTTAACTGCACCGGCGTGGCGGCGTTGTCATAAATATAGCGCAGTATCATATAACGTATCAAGTTGTTGTACCAGCAGTTTTTCTCTGTATTGTCGAAGATGTTCAACAATACGATCTTGGATTTGCTAAGATTAAAATCGCAGAAGTTGTCTTCTACAAAAAACTCTCGGTTGTCCCTGCATGTGACGTAGAAAAAATCACTGAAATCGAATGCCCTTTTCCCATGAGAATCAAACTTTGCACCGACCAAGGCTCTGAACAATACAGTGCCGTTCATATGGTTGGATGTTACAGTAGCGAAATACTTCTCAAGCATAATCCTCAAGTTACCAGAGCTGAGAAAGTACAGGTAGTCATTGACCTCCTCATCCAGTGCACCGGGGAGATACTCGAATACCCTCTTATGTTTATCAGATGTCGCTATAGATACTGTCTTGGGTCCATCGTTGTAAAGTAAGGTCTGGGGTTTAATTGTAATAGCAGTCATAATATATGACATCCTTTTCTGTAAAACTATGTTTACAGGCGGTGCAGGAATGTAATCGCAGTTCGGCTTCATTCTTAAAAAAGGCTCGGTGTGCGAATGGAGATGAATGGTAATCTTTCTAATAGATACGATAAACTTCACATTCGGTGCCAGCTCTGAGGATAGTTGCAGTATTTCATGCAAAAGTGCGGTTTCATCATCAAAGGAGTCACTTTTGTCGATGTTGTCGAAGACTATGATCAGCTTATTGGTCGTGACGACATTAATGAGTTCGGTAATTACCTGGTTTTTCGTAGGGTCAGCGATATTACTACTCGTCAATCCCTTGCCTTGAAGCGCCCTGTATATTCTCTGGTACAAAGAATTGATGTCGTCCTTGCGTATTCGATGCAGGTCCATGATGATTGTTGATATACCGGCATCTTTGAAATATTCTTCATGGAAACTGAAGAAATAGCATAGGAAGGTCGACTTGCCAACCCCAGGACATCCTACGAGGATTCTCATGGGAGAGCTTATTTCCCATGGTATGTACTTTTCTAATAATTCCGTAACCGGACGGTAAAGAAGTTGATGGGTATCGTCTGACATTTCAGCGTTGATTCGCCTGCAGTCGTTCTCGACGGCCATTAGGCACGCAGAAGACAGAGTCTCTACATTTACGTAACACTTCCTCAACATCTCCTTATTGCTGATCATCAGACTGGCGTCTCTCAGCCTCTCGTTTATGGTGTTTAAGTTCCCATCACCAAGGAGATCGGAAAAAAAGTTGTTCTTCTCCAACTCTTCATTTTTCCCTTCTGAATAGACATATTTCTTTTTATAATGTGCCTTCAAGATGTTATCGATTATGCTTTTCATATTTTGCCGTCCTTTTTTTGTTTATTTAAGTTTATACAAACCATACACATGCTATAATCGCAATTTTCATGCCAGAAAAACAATTCCATAAGTCATCGATATTAAATGGTTTCAGAATTGACGCCTTGCGCTGCGATTGGAATTCAGTCCATAATATGGTATCTGATTCCATAAAGAGACAGCCGATTTTACAGCTTTCGTTGCCGAAGATGTAAGCTATGGTCAGCGGCCAGTATTTGATTTGCTTTACCGCGTAAACTCCTCTAAATGTTATAATACCGCCAAATGTCTAAACGCTATGACAAGATTCTGAAAGAAATCCTGAAGGATGTCGTAGATACCCTGATTTCAAGAGTTATCGGGTTGAAAATTTGTAAATCCACGGCGATAGAGACTAAACTTCAGGTAACGAACGAACGCGAAGCCGACTTTATTTTGCGGGTTGAACTGGAAGACGGTTCCACTTCTCTTTTACATATCGAATTCCAGGCGACCAACTATTCGAAGATGATATATCGGGAGCTGCGGTACTGGGTTTATCTGACAGAAGTTCATGGTGTTCAGCCGATGCAATATGTGTTTTATATTGGGAATGAGCCGCTTACGATGAAAGACAGCCTCTTATCTGAAACAACGACTCATAGGTATAATCTAATCGACATGCGCGATGTCGATTGCGAAAAGTTTCTATATTCTGATAAACCGGAAGAGGTAATAATATCTATCTTGTGCAATTATCAGGTGAAAGGTGTTAAAATATTCATAAGAGAGATACTCAGCCGATTAAGGGAACTGGTGCCGGAGGAAACGCTCCGGGGCAAGTATATAAGACAAGTGGAAGTCCTGTCGCAGCTAAGAGATTTGCAGGACGAAGTGTCTAAGGAGGCAGAGGAAATGGCATTAGTATATGATTTAGAGAGAGATGTAAGATTTAAGCAGGGCGTTGAGAAAGGTATTGAAAGAGGTATTGAACGCGGTATTGAACGCGGTATTGTGAAAGGCTTGCTTGAAGGCAAACAGAAAGGCTTACTTGAGGGAATAGAAGGTATGCTTGAACTCAAATATGGTTCAGCCGGACTTGACTTGATGAATATGCTTAGAGTTGTAGATTCTATAGATAAATTGGTGGAATTCAAAAATCTTATCAAGAAAACAGATTCTCTGGATGAATTGAAAGATTTTTTTGGATGACCTTATAAGGAACAGGCAACTTTTAAATAATTTGAGCCGCAGTTTGAGGTACCTGTAAAAGCAACCGATGTCACTGAAAAATAAAATACTCCTGAGTTTCATGGTAACCGGCGTTATCGTCGTCTTCCTGTCGGCAATCGAGTATGGCAATTTCATAAAAATAAAACATGAAATCGCATATCTTGAGGCCACTGACACAATTCGCGGCAAGTGTCTTCAGCTTCGAAGGCATGAAAAGAACTTCTTCCTCTACGGCCCCTCAGAGGCGGACGATGAGACCCGGCTGGTATATAAATACCTGAACGATTTAAACGAGCTGTTGTTAACACATCCGGTACTAAATAAAAACGAAAGACCGATACTCCTCCATGAACTTCTCAGACAATACGAAGCAGTATTCACAAAAATCGAATCCTCCGTAAATATCATAAAGAAACAGATAACTCTCGCCAACATGGACAAAGGACTCATTTCTCTCATAGAATCCACATTTACGGACATCCCGCTTAAGGCCGGTGAGTTCCTCGAGAAAAACGCGCTGGTCTCCCCTGACGATACTCTCATAAAGGAATTGAAAACCCTCGACGCCGATATCCACTCGCTTAGAAATATAGGGGAAACAATCGTAAACATGGCAAACGAGCTGGATAAATCCGCCCGCGGCAAGGTTGACGGCGCAGTGCGCACGTCACAGCTTGCGATAATCGTGTTATTGCCGCTTTTTTTCGTCGTCGGGCTTGGAATGCTTTTTATTATCAGTAATAATCTGGCAAACGGGCTGAACAGATTGGTAAAAATTGTGGAAGACGCGGGGAAAGGGGTCTTCCTGAGCGGCTCACATCCCAAGCTGGCATTGAGATACGAAAGAGACGAGCTTGGTATCCTGTATCAAAAATTTTACGAGATGGAAAATCAAATAACCCAAAGGGGAAAAGAGCTGGAGACAAAAAATGAAGAACTCCTTCAAACCAGAAAACTCGCCGCCATTGGAACCCTCGCCTCTGGCGTCGCCCATGAACTCAACAATCCCCTGAACAACATATACCTGTCGGCACAGGTGCTTTTAAGGGAAATAGGAGACAGCGCCTCGCCTTTCCTTCGAAAAATCACCGAGGACGTATTAGGACAAACCAAACGGGTAAAATTCATAATAGGCGACCTGCTTGAATTTGCGAGGGGCAGAAAGATAGTCCCCGTGCAGGTCGATGTCTATTCGTTAATTCATAACGCCTATAAACAAATCGCCTTTGTTACCGACGTTAAACAAATCGAATTTACAGTCGAAGGGGACAATGCGGTCATCTCAGTCGATTCTGAACAGGTGGAAAGGGTGTTTATAAATCTGTTTTTAAACGCGGTAGAGGCAATGAAAAACTGCGGCGTGCTCTCGGTCAGGCTTGAAACTGCCAATGGTTCTGTAAAGATAATTATTTCGGACACGGGAGGAGGAATCCCCGTTGCGGATATAGAGAAAATATTTGAACCTTTTTTTACAACTAAAGACAAAGGTACCGGTTTAGGGCTTGCAATAGTGTATAATATCATAAAAAAACACGACGGCGACCTGAAAGTGGAATGCGAACAGGGCAAATCGACCACTTTTATAATTACATTGCCGGCAAGCAGGCAAAAAAGTGAGACTTAAGATACTCATAGCGGAAGACGAAGAGATAACGCTAAACCATATCGTATATGTTTTAGAGAAAGAGGGCTACGACACGGCAACGGCAAGAGACGGAGAGGAGGCCCTCGCAAAAATAGAAAAGGGCAGCTTCGACTGCCTTATCTCTGACGTAAAGATGCCCAAGCTAAGCGGCATCAGCCTTCTGGAGAAGATAAAAGAGAAATATCCCGAGATTGAGGTAATAATCATCACCGCCTTCGGCAGCATCGAGTCCGCCGTTGAGGCTATGAGAAAGGGCGCCTCCGACTATATCACAAAACCATTTGAACTTGACGAGTTAATCCTCAAGGTATCCAAACTCAAAGAGCGCAGGCTGATGCAGAAGGAAAATACCGCATTAAAGGCAGCCCTTGCAATAAACAAGAAGTTCAGCATTACGGCCAACAGCCCGGGCATGAAGCGCATAGTAACACTGATAGAAAACATGAAAGGCTCAGACTGTAATCTTATATTAACCGGTGAAAGCGGAGTAGGCAAAAGCCTCATAGCCCGTCTGATACATTACTCAGGGAAGAGGCAGGACAGGCCATATCTATCTATAAACTGCGCAACCCTCACTGAGGAACTCCTCAGCAGCGAGCTGTTTGGCTACGAGGCAGGGGCGTTTACAGGCGCCTTGAAAACCAAACAGGGCCTGGTTGAGATAGCCGACACAGGCACCCTGTTTCTCGATGAAATAGCCGAGCTATCCCCAAATCTTCAGGCAAAACTCCTCCTGTTTATCGAAGAAGGAGAGTTTTTCAGGGTCGGCGGCGTCAAATCGATAAAAGTAAACGTCAGAATCATCGCGGCAACCAATAAGAACATCACAAACCTCCTGTCAACGGGGAAATTCAGAGAAGACCTCTACTACCGGTTAAACGTGATGGAGATATCCATCCCGCCCCTCAGAGAAAGGATAAGCGATATAAATGAACTCTGTCTCTATTTCCTGAAAAAACACGCCCCCCAATGCGGCAAAAAAATAACGGCCTTTACAAGTAAGGCAATGGAAATCCTTATGAACTACAGTTACCCGGGCAATGTAAGGGAATTGGAGAACATCATAGAAAGGGCGGTAATTCTCGAAACCACTAACCTGATAACCCCGGAGAGCCTGCCGCAGAAACTATCGATTCTCGCCCCGGACACCGTAAGGCCCGATACCATTAAGACAATCGACGAACTCAACAGGGAATACGCCATGAAAATAGTGGAATACCTGGGCGGCAACAAGACAAAGGCCGCCGAAGTGCTGGGAATATCAAGGACCAGCCTCTGGAAGATAATTAAGGAAGAGTGTTAACAGCCGTCAAAGTGTCCCGTTTCTCATATAATGATGAAGAGGGGAAGACTATAGTATATCGGGTGCCATTAGACCGGTCAATATCTATCTTGCCATGCAGCTTCCTGATTGCAAGATCATATACTAAATGCAATCCCAAAGAGCGTGTCTTTTCAATGTCCACTTCTTCGGGTATCCCAACGCCATCGTCACTTATTATCAGCATATACTGATCGTCTGGAGTCCGGTTAAAGCCTATCGTAATCAGTCCATCTCTGCCGTTTGGAAAGGCATATTTCAGCGAGTTGGTTAAGATTTCGTTCATTATCAACCCAACTGATATTATTACATCTATGTTGATAGAAGTAATTCCTATGTCAAACCTGAATTCTATCCTGCCGGTGCAAGCAATGTATGAATGAATGAGATCAGATGACAGTTCCTGAATATATTCGTCCGCGTCTATCTCCGATAAGTTAGGGGATTGATATAGCTTCTCATGGATTAACGACATTGCCTTTATCCTGTTCGTGCTGACATTGAATGTTTCCCGAATGTTTTCATCGTCAATGCTGTCACATTGCAAGGAAAGAAGGCTTGATATTATCTGGAGGTTATTTTTTACCCTGTGATGCACTTCCTTCAAAAGCATGGTTAAATCTTTCACCATTGACTGGTTTTTTATAAGACTCCTTTGCAAATCGATTTCAAGGGCCTTTCTTTTAGTGATATCTTCTATCATCGAAACATGATAATCCGGCGTTTCGCCGTCTTCACAAAGAGGAACACGCTTCATGTTCACCCATACAACGGTATTGCCTTTTTGAAGGCATCGCTTTTCCATGGTGAACGGGGTTATCTCACAGTCAATCAGACGCTCCATCTGTTCATTTTCAGGCTGGATATCCTTTGGATATGTAATTTCCTGCGATGATCGCAGCATTAATTCACTCTCGGTATATCCTGTAATTTCACAATATGCCTTATTAACCGCCTGAATTCGCCCCGTCTTCGACTCCATGATGGCCATGCCAATGGGGGAGCGTTCAAATATCGCCAGTTTAAATGCCGACAATCTTTTTTCAGTGTTAAATACTTTCTCTTGCATTTCCTTACGTTCTGTTATGTCGGTAGCAATACCGGCGTAGCGGTTAACCTTCCCATGCAAATTTGTAATCGGGAAGCCGCGGTCCCAAATCCACCGGACGGTGCCGTCTGGCCGGATAATGCGATATTCATGACTGAAGGGCTGTCCGGTGGTTCTTTTTCGCTCCAAGTCTGCAAGTACGGCAGAAACATCCTCTTTATGGATAGAGTCGATAAATGCCCTTGGATTTTCATAGAGAGCCCCCGGCGTTGTCCCCCATACGCTCTCGTAACCGGGGCTGACGTAGAGCATTCTCGAGAGTTCGACGTCGGCCATCCAAAATACCTCGGATATGCTCTCTGCAATCAGAGCTAAGCGCTCTTCGTTCTCTGTTTCCCTCGTAATATCCCTATTAACTGCAATCCACACCTTCCCATAGGTCTCGTGTTCAAACGTAGATACAATGGAGTGACAGCACACATTGGTGCCGTCTTTTTTAATATTCAAAACATTCCCGTTCCAACTGCCGGGCACTTCAAGTTCCGATAATATTTGCCTTGCCGTCTCTTCGGGCGCTAAGCCGGTGGGGGCATTAATAATCGAGATGTTTTTGCCTGTAAGCTCGTTCTCTTCGTATCCGAACATCCCGTTAAACATCGGGTTGGAGTAAACAATCGTGCCATCGCTGGTGCCTAAAGCCACACCCTCTTCCATGTTCGATATTATTTCACCTTGTAAACGCAATAACTCATCATACTTCCTTTGGGCGGTAATGTCGCGTATAGCAGATAATCTGATTATCCTTTCGCCTTCCTGCCATATATATTTTACACGGATTTCAACATTTATCGTTGTACCATCCTTTTTCAGTCCGAGGCATTCATATTGATGGTCATACCGCTCTGTAATATGATCAAGGACTATCTTTCTCGATTGGGGAGCCACAAAATCAAGGATCATCTTAGCATGGATCTCTTCTAATTCATAACCAAACATCTCCGCAAACTGTTTGTTCGTACTGAGAATACGTCCCTTTTCGCTGATAACTATTCCTTCGAAGGACGCGTCTATTAATAGTTTCAAATGTCCCTCAGCCCTTTTGCGAGAGGCAACCTCGTCAATCAACTTCGCTGCCATCTCCTTCTGCTGTGTGATATCCCGCGCTGTAGCATACATTATACCATCTTCGAAAAGCGGCGCGGCTGTCCATGATAATACCTTAATATCTCCATTTTTACATATGCAACGGTTTTCAAAACCTATAGTTTTAACACCTGTATTGAGTTGTTTACTTATCGCCGCGGCAGCAGCCTCCCGGCCATGGGGGTGGATAAATTCAAGAAAAGGTTTTGAGTAAAGCTCCTCTTTTGTAAACCCAAGCACTTTCTCAAACATAGGATTGACCTGAATAAGGTATCTGTCATTGAATACACATGCCATATCTGGAGATGCGTCGAAGAATGTATCCCTTTCTTCAGCCATAATCCTCTGTTTGGTTATATCCTCAATCAGGACAACGAAGTAATCCGGCGACCTTTCCTTAGTGAATTTACAATTAACCCAGACAGTAGCGAATAGGACTCTGCCGGATTTATGGATATAACGCTTATTTACGCGGAAGCCGGTTATCTCTCCAGACAACACGCGTCTGACTTGTGACAAGTTGTCATCAAAATCGCCGGGATGGGTTATTTGCTGCCATGTCATATTTAGCAGCTCTTCTTTCGTATATCCGAGAATCTCGCAGAGCGCATTGTTTACTTCAAGGAATTTCCCTCCGGGTGATGCTATTGCCTCCCCGATTACGCCGAAATTAAACAATGAGTGGAAACGCTCCTCACTTCTCAGCAATTTATTGTTTAATGGGTCTGTAATAATGTGTACCATTTTGATGACGCTGTAAACAGCGGTAACCAGCGCTGCAAGCATCCCATACAGGATGACATTTGCCGTTCTGTTATCCGATTCTATGGATTTAACGATGCCGGTGGTTACCAGCAAAACAGACATGAAAGCAGCCATGAGATATACCTTTTGCGCAATCCTGAACTTCACCGACGGACCTCCTCGCGGCTGCATCGATTAAAAACACCTGTCTTAATTGTAACAAATGTACGCATGTAAAAAAAATATATTTTTTTGTAATGGAATATCCACCCGCTCGAAGATAATCAAGGAAGAGTGTTAACGTCCGTTTAGATTATAAACGCCCACGCCGTGCCAGCTATCAACAATTCGCTTTATAATCAAGTAGTTACATCATGGCATGAATCATGCAACTGTCTATTATAATTAAGTTAATTAACAAAATCATGTAACAACTGGAGGAGACATCATGAAAGGCTACAGAAAGCTCTTAATAGCGGTAGGAAGTTCAAAAGAAGTAATTAAGCAGGGCCTGGAGTTGGCGGCAAAAGAAAAAAGTTGGGTAACGATTCTTAAGGTGCTGCCGGGCTACGATGGCGACATCAACTTAACGGGTATTAAGAATATCGAGGGGGCGTTAAGCTCTGACAGCGATAAGATACGCTCTGAGATAGAGAAGTTCTCGGCCAATAAGCTCTCTCCTGTAAAGACGAGACTTGAGTACGGCCGGCCGCACGAAAAAATCCTCGAGACCGCCGAAGAGGAACGCTGCGATTTGATAGTGATGGGCGTACATAAGACCAATCGTATAAAGAAGATGCTGCAGGGCAACACGGTTGAAAAGGTTATTGACAATGCCCCATGCCCTGTACTTTTAGTGAGGATATAAGGCTATGGAAAGAGGAAAGGCATTTAAATTACTGATATGCACTGACGGCACCGCAGAGGCCATGAGAGGTATGCGCTACGGGGCAAAGTTAGGCAGGGGAATAGGGGCGGAGATAACGATATTTCACGTGTGCAAAGGCGGCGAAGACGACCCCGATAGAGAACTAGCTGCCGCCGGTGTGATGTCGGAGAAACACGGCAGCAAGGGCTGGGGAATGTCGATACCTGAGATACGCTATCTCGAGGAGGCACGCCAGGGGTTAATCGCGCACGGCTGGATGGCAGAGGACTGGTCAGCCGAACAGGGAGGCAACTTTGACGGCGACCTGTTTGGAGATTTCCAGATAACACACCGCGGACCTGCGGGAGAGGTAATCAACCTCAAGCTGAAGCAGGGCAGAAACGCGGCCAGTGAAATAATAGACGAAATAGAAAACGGCGGCTACAATCTGGTTATCATAGGGGCGTCGAAACGCAGCGGGCTGAGCAGGATATTCTTATCCTCGGAGGTACAGAAGGTAGTAGTGCACGCCCCGTGTTCGGTGCTTGTTGCCAGGGAATTGGAGGCAGGACACGGTCATCTCCTCGGTCTGGACGGTTCGGAGGAGGCTTACGTGATGATGCACAAGGACGTAATGCTGGCTTCGAGGTGCAGCTGCCCGGTGTCTTTAATCTCGGTAGCAAGGCGTCCGCAGGACGAAGCGAAGGCCGTAAAAATAGTGGAAGAAGGGCAAAGAATCCTGAACTCATTCGGCCTTGGGGCATTCGAATTAAAGACTGCTATAGGGGACCCGGTAGAGGAAATCATCAAATATGGCAGAAATTATTCGGTTATAGTACTAAATGGGAAAGGGCAGAGCGGTCTTAAAAAACGTTTCTTTATGGGCGGGACCGTTTTTAATGTGGTATTATCGGCAGAAAATTCAGTGATGGTGGTGAGATGAAAAATACAGAGATTAAACATATGTTAACATCGGTGTTACCTTTTCTCAAGTGGCTTCCCGGCGCAAGGAAGACGTGGAAGGACGACCTGTTTGCGGGTCTGACGGGTGCCGTCGTGGTGCTGCCTCAGGGCGTTGCCTTTGCGATGATAGCGGGGATGCCGCCCGAATACGGACTTTACTCGGCAATGATACCGGCGGTAATCGCGGCGCTTTTCGGGTCTTCGAAGCACCTTATATCAGGCCCTACGACTGCCATATCTCTGGTCATATTCGCGAGTATTTCGGCTATGGCCGAGCCTGGCTCTGCGCACTACATTGGGCTGGTCCTCTTGTTGACCCTGATGACAGGTGTGTTTCAATTTGTTTTGGGAGCGGCAAGGCTTGGAGGTCTGATAAACTTTGTCTCTCATTCGGTAGTTATCGGGTTTACCACAGGGGCTGCCATATTAATCGCTTCAAGCCAGCTCAAGCACCTTTTTGGGCTGTCATACAAAAACGCGGCTGAGTTTACCGGTAACATAGAGCTGCTGATAAAAAATATCCACAATCTCAATATCTACTCATTAGCAACGGCCGCTGTGACGCTGTTTTTAGTATTATTCGTACGCAAGCTCCGTCCTAAGTGGCCGTCAATGCTTATCGCGATGGTTGGAGGGGCAGTGCTGGCCGTATCGATGGGCTGGCAGAACATGGGAGTTAAGGTAGTAGGGGCGCTCCCTTCGGCTATTCCCCATTTTGTGCTGCCGCAACTTTCAATGGATTCGATACGGGTGCTTTCCACACCGGCTATGGCCATAGCGATGCTTGGCCTTATGGAGGCGGTCTCGATTGCGCGGTCGGTTGCGATGAAATCAGGGCAGAAGATTGACGGCAATCAGGAGTTCATAGGCCAGGGGTTGTCAAACATTGTCGGGGCGTTTTTCTCATCATACGCTGCATCGGGGTCGTTTACCAGAAGCGGCGTAAACTATTCGGCCGGTGCCAAGTCCCCGATGGCGGCAATATTCGCGGCCGCGTGGCTTATGATCATACTGCTGTTTGTCGTATCGTATGCCGCATATCTGCCGATTGCCTCGATGGCGGCAGTGATACTCGTAGTGGCCTACAATCTCGTTGACTTCCACCACATAAAGAGCACATTCCGCCTGTCCAAGCAGGATGCGGCGGTTATGGCCGTAACATTTTTTTCCACGCTGTTTCTCGAGCTGGAATTTGCCATCTATGTCGGGGCGCTGCTGTCGATAGGTCTGTACTTGAATAAGACGGCGCGGCCTAAGGTGCTTCCAAGAATACCCGAGGTCCACAACCGCCAGTTAGTAACCGACCCATTTCTGCCTCAGTGTCCTCAGATGGGATTGATAATGATAGACGGCGATTTATATTTTGCCGCAATGAGCCATGTAGAGGAAAACATTGCGAAGTTGCAGAGTTTCTCACCGACGCAGCACAAGCTGTTAATCCTCTGCTCAAGTATTAACCAGATTGACCTCTCAGGCGTAGAAACCCTGGTGCATATGGTTGAAGAGTACAGGCGGAATAACAAGGACATATATTTCTGCGGAATCAAGGCCCCGATGATGAAGCTGATGGAGCGAAGCGGGGCAATAGAGGAGATTCACGCCGACCATATATTTGAGTCAAAAGAACACGCTATAGAAACGCTTGTCTCAAATCTTGACACGGGTGTTTGTAGTGAGTGCCCGCACAGGGTGTTCTGGGAGTGTGACGCGAAAAAGGCCGAAGCAAGGTGTCATGAGAGAGAGCCGTTGATTGCCCTGCCGCAAAGCGGCGTGCTCCAAAGTTAAAGGGGCATGAGGTTTTCCGGGTTTTTTTAGGTAATGTTTAAGGGAAAAGGGGAGGATATCCCCTTTTCCCTTTTTCAGCCTGCCGCGTCATTGAGGAACCTTAATGATACTCTCACCCACTGAACTACCTTCCCAACGATTCAAGAACTGTAAGCCACTCATCAAAATGCCTGCATTTTTCTCTGATTACTTCAATTCTGATTTTTTTTGCTATCACCTGCCATGCAGGCGCTTTTCGTCTGAAACCCTTTATCATAGACATTATTCTTTTGGATGGACACGTATCTGGCCCATCGTTGACAAGTTCAGGATTGCCACCAGCTACCATCTCAGCTAATTCATTTATGGCCGATAGATGCGCAGCCTCGCGATAGTGTGAACTAAGACTATGCGGGTCAGCTAAAATAAGGGCCTCCAGCTCATGAAGTTGTATGTATGGGATAAAGCGGGGGCTATTTATATCCAGCGCAAGGGCATTCTCTAAATAATTCACCATATCATATTTGTCTTTTTTCCACATAGCCTCCTTATATCCAGGGAAGTCACATGGTAACGCGTAAAGGTCAAACATTGTAGTAACGCATAGCTCAGGATACTGAATGAGAAAACGATTAATCCCTTCTTTGATGTTTATATAGGCGTCTTCTTTAGGAAAACCGCCCAGTTTTTCATTGCCGCTGTCATCGCAGCTTGAAACACAAGTGGCGATTGAGTCTATATTATGTCTAAGTAAATATGGTTTTAGGGTTTCTGTGACGAACGCCAACTCGCACTTACCTTCGACGGCGAAGCGCAGATGTTTCCTGCTCATGGGTTGCCCCCAAATAAATTCCTCTCCCAGAGGTCGCTAATCCTATATCTAAGAAGCCATTCTTTATACTCATCCTTATCGAGCTTCTTAAATTTGCTGCTTCCGGTTCTATCACCATTGTCATCTTTATATTCCTGTTCGACGATAACGATTTGGTCTGCTTCGAACTCATCTACAAGGTGCGGCGACTGTGTCGCGATAATAACCTGTACATGTTCGCCAGCGGTGAGCACCATTTCGGCCAGATGGGCAACAGCCGTAGGGTGCAGCCCAAGTTCAGGCTCGTCAATTATTATAACGCGTGGCAGCCACTCAGGCGGCTGAAGCAGCAGCGTGGTCAATGCCATAAACCGCAGCGAACCGTCACTGAGTTGATTTGGATAAAATACATGCTGCCGTCCCTTCCCCTTCCACCTAATTTCTATCTGATTCGGACTCCGCTTAGCCGGCTCAAGCACAAAATCAGCGAATTGAGGAAATATCGCACCTATCTGAGATACAATTCTTTCATAATACCAGACTGTTGCTGGGTTGTTTGCCATTGCGTATAGTATTGCGGCAAGATTACTGCCATCGCCCTGCAGTGAAATATCGTCGCTGATGTTACAACTCTTTCTGAAGCCGGCCGTTGATGAGGTGTCGTGAAACTGGTAAACCAAACATTTTTTCAGCAGGTCATAAATCAAACGCCTACCAGCAACATTTTTCATTTCATTTTTCAGTGTACTTTCGCTACGTGTATTTAATGTTAGCGAATGCCTTTCAGAAATTCCAGTTGTGTAATAGATAAATTCCTCATTTTTGAAAACAAAGGTATCTCCTTCCGCACAAACGAGGCTGAACCTGTAGGAATTCTTTTTAATGTCTTTGTCATCAGAAAAAATAATTTCGGCACTTAGTGATGGCGTTGTTTTATCGCCAAAATAAAGAAAAGATGACGCTCCGCCTTTTTCTTCTATATAGGACTTCAAATCATTATCCATCATCTTATTAATCATCTTAAAAAACGAAATAAAGTTGCTCTTCCCAGCGCCATTAGGTCCAATGAGGACTGTAACATCCCCAAATTCTATGCGTTGACCCTCTGAATCGATGGACTTATATCCTTTCAGCTCGATGCTTTTAAGTTTATATGCCGCGATTTCTTCTTTGTCCTGTGTTGACAGGCTATTAGCGTCATCATCAGGTTTTATCTTTTGCTCTTCTTGTAAACATAATATTGCCTCTTTTACTTTGCCCAGCTTTGTCAGGGATAATGCCTTATTCCTCAAGGCAAGAGAATAGCCAGGTCTTATTTTCAAGGTTTTGTCATAACACCGTATTGCCTCATCGTCTTTACCCAGATGTGACAGTGATACTCCCTTGTCGTGCAAGGCATGGTAAAGATCTGGTTGTATTTTCAGTGCTTCATCAAAATATATTATCGCCTCATCCTCTTTACCCTGTCTTGACAGGGATGCCCCCTTGTTATGCAAGGAACGGTAAGAATCAGGTTTTACCTTCAACGCTTCGTCATAACACCGCATTGCCTCATCGTCTTTACCCTGTGTTGACAGGGCTACCCCCTTGTTCACCAAGGCTAAGTAATCATCAGGTTTTATTCTAAGTGCTTCGTCAAATATCTTTATTGACTCATCTGTTTTGCCATGAAGAAATAAACACACACCCAAATTCCCGATAAGAAAATAATCTTCCGGTCTTATTTCTACGGCCTTCCTGAAGAGATCTTCTACTAATTTGTAATCGCCATTATTGTATATGTCGCGTAGTCCCTCAAAAAATAAACGATAAGCCTCTATATTCTTGGACTTCTCTATTGCCTCTTTAAACAACGCATCACATTCGTCGTCCTTCTTTCCTGTAAAATAGAAGGTATTAATCTGTTCAAACAACCGGCGAAGTTCTTCTATTTCTTCTTCAGGCTCCACATGTTCCTCCAATTAGCGCTCCGCGTCGATTTGATATATCTGTTTCATTGTTTGTCCAATTACATTACCAAATATTATTGTAACAAAATAGTGCGCGGTGTTGCCAATGTCATCTGAACTTGCGGTTGATGATGACAAGCAATATACCGTGATGCCATATTACGGAATTGCGAAAATGACTGCGTGGCTTATCCGGCACTAGCAGACTTTAGAGCGCAGTCATCGGGAGGGTTACATAATCACGAGAGCGTCCGTGATGCTCGCAACGATCTACAAAAATATTTTTACCTTTACAACATCCATAAGTCTATAAATTAATCCACCTTGTAGAGACTAATTTTTTGTCTTGAAAATGGGGAGTGGTAATGACATTGGGGTCCACTTTAATTGTTGAGACCGCCCAAAGAGCGGAGAGGCTTAGTTCTTAAAAATCCTGTTTATCGGGCCTTTATCTATATCCAGCCTATCCTGTTTTGAATTGCCGCGGTGCTTGCCCTTTTGCCCATCTGAATGCTGTCCCTTATATTCCTCTGAATGCTGTCTGTGCAAATTCCAGTTAGCGATATATACGTTGGCAAGCTCCCTTGATTTCAGGATTATCAAATTTTCGGCGTTTTCAAATTCCGCCGACCGCGTAAAGTTGAAACTTCCCGTAATAACTGTCTCCCTGTCAATAATCATAACCTTATTATGGGCTATGTTATGGAGTGAGTCTATATAAGTCGGTATCCCCGCGTTAGATGTAAATATCCCGGCGTTATACTGGTCTGAAAGATTACTCTTGTCCAGAATGATTGCAATGTTCACACCGGCCTTTCTGGCTTTCACAAGCGCGTCGGCTATCTGCTTTGAGGTAAAGGAATATGCCTGAACAAGGATCTCTGACCTCGCCCTGCCGATTTCTGCAACTATTGCCCCGGTTGCCCCGCCAACAGGTGAAAAATACACATGGGCTGTCGTGTTCAGCGGCACGTCAAGGGCGTTGACCGGCAGCGCCAGACCAATGAAAATCAGGACTGCCGCCGCTAATACCTTCTCAGCCCTTCGTAGCATTGTCGCCCCCCATGCCGACTGCCTTTTTCATAACAAATGGAGACATCGGGAATGCCTTTTCCAATTCGGCTATTTTTGCCTTTGCCTCGTCGGCCTTGCCTGAAGCAGAAAGCAGAGACGCCCATTCAAAGAGTGCCAGGTCTTTGAAAATAGGGGATTTCAGCGAATAGAGTTTTACAATGGCATCGAGTGCCTTGTCATTCGCGCCTTTACCTTTATAGAGCAAGTAGAGCTTGTAATATGATATAGGCAGCAGCTCGTCGCATTTCTGGCAGGTGTTATTAAACTTAATAAGGGTTTTCTCTGCTTCGTCTGTGCTGCCAAGGTCGATAAGTATTGCCGCGGTATAAAGCAGTGAGACGGGGGATTTATCCGCGGCATAGGAGCGCTGGAAGTCAGCAAGAGACGCCTTTAATCTCTTTTCAGTGTCTGCCGCGGCACTCTCGCCGTAAAAGGCATTATACGCGCGGTAGTTCAACGCGGCGGCCTGGTTTTGCGAATAAGAGCGATAGATTACGATTAAAGCGACTATGATTATAAAGGCAGCCGAGGCGCCAATAATTAGCTGTGAACGTTTTTTATTTTTATCGAGATAGTGTCTGAGATGTTCGTAAGAGGGTTTCAGTTCTGCCTGAGAAGCGCTTTTTTTAGACGGTCTTTTCTTAATGACTATAGGCATATTTGTATTCTCCAGTTAAATTATAAATTTTTACAGAGTTTATTGACGATAAACTGCGATTGCTTAAAAATATCATCTGTTTTACCATTAGGAATCCCAGCGCCAAGAAGTACCTTCAGGGCCATTGCCTTAGTTATCAGGTCATCGGGCGAATGTGTGTCCGTGTCAATGACAAGCGGCACACCCATATGCAGTGCCCTAAGGGCAACGTGCCCGTTTGTCAGACTGTGACCCTTGCGCGCGGTTATCTCAAGCGTAACGCCCAAATCCCCCGCAAGGCGGCAATCCTCGTCTGAGATAAGGCCGGGATGCGCCAGTATATCGACGCCGGCCCGGATAGCAGCACTGTTAGTGCCCCCTATGACAGGCTCAACTATTGTCTCGCCGTGAACTACAATCAGCTTAGCACCAAGTGAACGGGCAAGGTCTGTCAGAGTGCCAATCATCTCCGGCGGTACATGCGTCAGCTCAACTCCGGGTATGACCCTGATATTGCTATGGCTGTTGAGGTCGGCGGCAACCCTGACAAGGCTGGAAACGATAAACTCAATATTTGAGCTGTCGGTATGGTCAGTCAGCGCTATGGCAGTATAGCCCGCGGCGTGCGCCCGTTGAACAAGCTCTGAGGGAATGAGCTGCCCGTCGCTGAAAAAAGTGTGCGTATGCAGGTCAATCACAGTTCTATCTTAACCTCCCAAAAGCATTTGACTATTATAATGTTTTAACCCATGATTATTGCAAGAACAGATTTTTGCAAGAGAAGATTTCAGTAAGAAAAAATATGGATTAGAACACAGTCCAGCGCTGCGGAATAAAAATCTTCTCATAGTTCATAAGCGCGAAACGGTCTGTCATCCCGGCGATGAAGTCACAGACATGCGTCGGCAGCCCATCTCCGGCAGTTGTCTTACCATTGATGATGTGGTTGGGAATAAGCTCCGCGTGTTCACTGTAATATTTATAAAGGCTTTGAATGATATTCTCGGCCTTATGAAACTCCTCTTTCAGTCTATCGCTTTCATATACACTGGCAAAGAGAAAGGAGCGCAGTTGATTTACGGCGGAGAGGATTCCCTCAGACATGGCTATTGTCTCTAATCCTGCATCTAATGTGTTATATATAAGGTCTCTGACCATCGTGTCGATACGCCTGGAGTGAGATTTCCCGAGGACGGACACTATATCGTCGGGGATGTCCTTTTTGTGAATGACCTCAGCCCTGAGGGCGTCGTCAAGGTCGTGGTTGACATAGGCAATGACATCGGAGATACGCACGACCTGGCCTTCGAGCGTACCGGCCATTTCGCCGGGGGCGGAGGAGAGGATCTTACCCATGCCCTTTGAGTGTTTTATTATACCGTTTCTTACCTCATAAGTCAGGTTAAGTCCTGAGCCGTTTTTCTCGAGAATATCGACAACCCTAAGGCTCTGGACATAGTGGTCAAAACCTCCGGGGTGAATCCTTCTAAGGACTGCCTCACCGGCGTGGCCGAAAGGGGTGTGGCCGAGGTCGTGCCCAAGGGCAACCGCCTCTGTGAGGTCTTCGTTTAGTCTGAGGGCGCGCGATATTGTTCGCGATATCTGGGCGACTTCTAGTACGTGCGTGAGGCGGGTTCTGTAGTGGTCACCCTTTGGGGCAAGAAAGACCTGAGTCTTGTGCTTGAGCCGCCTGAAGGATTTACAGTGAATAATCCTGTCTCTGTCACGCTGAAAGCAGGTTCTGATATCGCCCTCTTTTTCGGGCGTTTGGCGTCCCAAGGTGTTAGCGCTCAGGCAGGCGCGGGGATGAAACGTATTTTTTTCAATCTCTTCCGTCTGTTGTCTGATTAGCACATTAACCCTCATCGCCTGAATATAAACGGCTGGGTTCGTGGGTTATTTGCTCTAATTGGACTGTCTCATCGGCAGTGGAGACGCCAAGTTCTTTAAATTTCCGTAACGTGGGCAGAAGTCTCTTATCAACAGAAGAGACGACTGCGTTATACCCATCGACGGATTTCTTAATGCCTTTGCCAAGCTCACCAAGATATTTAACGAAGGTATTTGACCGCTCGTATAGCTCCTTAGCGGCCTTAGCAATTAATTCGGCGTTTTTGGCCATTTGCTCCTGCCGCCAGCCGAAGGCGACAGCGCGCAGAAGGGCAATCAGCGTAAAAGGTGTTGAGATGATAATCCTCTTTGAGGCGGCATCCTCAAGCAGCGCTATGTCATACTCAAGGGCGGCGCTGAAAAACGACTCCCCCGGCAGAAACAGGACGACAAACTCAGGGGATTTCTTAAACTGTTCCCAGTATGCCTTCTGCGATAGCCTCTCCATGTGGTCTCTGACATGACGCGCGTGTTTTGTAAACAGTTCAGCCCTGTTTTCATCCGAGGTGTCTGACGAGACGGCCTCGATATAGGCAATGAGAGATACCTTGGAGTCCACGACGATGTCCCTGTTGGACGGCAGATGAACTATCATGTCCGGCCTCAGACGTCCCTTGTCTGTATCGACGGAGGTCTGCAGATCGAAGTCGCAGTATTCAGCCATACCGGCAAGCTCAACGGTTCGTTTCAGTTGAGTTTCACCCCAGCGTCCCCTGATCTGGGGGTTTTTGAGGGCGGTTGAGAGATTGGAGGTCTCTTTTTGGAGCTGCTGATTGGAGAGCACAATGTTTTGAATATGAGCGGCGAGGCTGCCGTGGTCTTTGTCCCACTTGGATTGCAGTTTTAAAATCTGCTCCTCGTACTTTTTCAGGGTCTCTGTGAGAGGGGAGACGAGGCCGTGGATTTTTTCCTGATGGAGGCCGAGGCTGCCCTTAGTGTCAGAGAGGATCTTTTCGAGGGACGCTGAGGAGCGTTTTAAAAAGTCCTCTGAGGAGGTTCGCAGCGCATCCATCGAGAGCACCTTGAAGGTATCTGTGAGGTCTTTTTTAGCAGATTCGATAATAGACTGCTGTGCCCTGAGGTTTTCGTCTGAGGCGATGAGTTTAGTTTGCAGGACGGCGTGGGACTGGCGCACGTCAGCGAGGTCTTCTCTGAGAGAGATAATCTCGTTGGTCTTATCGGCAAGCTGCGCTTTGAGGGCGTTAAGCTGTGCCTCGGCAGTCTTGACGCTTCCTTCGAGGGTAGAGCATTTTAAATAATGCTCACCAAGCAAACGGCGGCTGACTATGAGCCACGCGACAACGGCACCTATAGAAATGCCTGCTATAAATAAAATGATTTGGGTTAACATCAACAAATGAATTATAAAGAATAGCGGGGGATTATCACAAGGGTAAAGATGGGTGTCAGGTCTTGACATTTGACAGAGAGGCGTGATATCATTGGTTATGGGAAGGCCGATTAGAATTGAGTATAGCGGCGCGTTGTATCATATAATTAGCCGCGGAAATGAAAAGAGCGCAATATTCACGGATGACCCAGATAGATTTGTGTTTCTTAAAATGCTGAAAGAGTATCACGAACGTTTTGGCATCCTTATTCATAGTTATGTGTTGATGGACAACCACTATCATCTTATTCTGGAGACTCCACTCGGTAACCTTCTCAAGGTAATGCACGGGTTAAATGGCAGATATACCGGATACTACAATCGCAGACATAGCAGGGTTGGTCATCTATTTCAGGGACGATATAAGGGAATAATCGTTGATAAAGATGAGTATCTTGTTTCTTTAAGCAGATACATTCATCTTAATCCTGTGAGAGCAGGGATTGTCGACAAGCCGGAGGATTATAAATGGAGCAGCTATCTTGGGTTTATATTAACCGCGAAAGAAGAGCCTTGGCTGGAATATTCATGGGTACTTTCGAAATTTGGGTTTATCGGAAAGAGCGCAAAGGCAGATTATCAGAAATTTGTAAATCAAGGCATGGACAAAGAAGATGAAAAATTAAATGATCTTTATAGAACTACAATACTGGGCGGAGAGAAATTTACCGCTACGATAAAAAAAATGGTAAATGCCCAACAAATCAACGAGGAGATAACCGGCAGAGAAAGGCTGATGGATATGCCAAAACCTGATGTTATATTAAAAGCAGTTTCATTATATTTTGATAAAGATGAGTTCTTTGTCAAAAAAAGTGGCAGGAATAATATTGCAAGAAAAATAGCGATATATCTGATTAAGAGTTATTCAGGGCTTGGCAATAAAGAAATAGGCGAATTATTTGGAGGTATACACTATAGCGCTGTGAGCAAGATATACTCCAGAGTGGAAGAGGGAATTCTAAAAGACAATATTTTAGTTAAATATATTGGCGATATTATGTCACATGTCAAGACCTGACACCAGCGACACGCTTGATTTTTATGAGACCGATTGATTAATATAAAAATTACATTGACGAAGTCAGATAGTAAATGACAGAACTAATATGAACAGAATTGTTGCGATTGTTCAGGCTACGTATATGTCGTCATTTTTCCCGGGAAGGGTTTTGGCTGCCGTTGCCGATAAAACAGTTTTAGAATATATATGTTTGAGAATCAAGGAACTCTCATTTCCCGAAGATATTATCCTTGCTACCAGTGACCTTCCCGAAGACGATACCATATCAAATGCCGCCACAATTCTTGGCATGAAAGTCTATAGGGGAAGCAAATACGATGTTATTGGCAGATTAGCAAATGCCGCTATGCTCTCTCCATGTGAAACAATATTAAAGGTAAACGGAAACTACCCATTGTTTGATCCCCATCTGGCACAACAGATGATTGCAGACCATATCGACAATGATTTTGAGTTCAGTTATAATGAGCATGACAAAGGGACTGTCTATGGCACCGGTTGTGAAGTAATCAGGAAATCAACGCTTATTGCCCTGAATAAGGAACAGCTAACTGTGGAACAGCGGGAGTCCGGTACGCTTTATTTTCACCAGAATAAGCATCGTTACCGTACTCACATGCCTGTCTATTCAAATCCCCGGCCTCATTACAAGGTATGTTTCGATACTCATAAAGATCTTAGTCTTATAGAGTTCATCTTAAAAAATCTGAAGCGGCCATATACAGATGAAATTATAGAGCTGCTTGACAACAATCCAATCCTTGCAGAGAGTAATAAATATGAAACTGTGCGCGAGGTTGGGATTGAGAAAATCCTGCTATTTCCTGAAAAGATTGCCGCGATAAAAGATATAGCCACTGATATAAGAAACAACTCAGCTCCAGACATGTCATATCCCGTAAGTGTGGAGCTTTCTCTGACGCACAGGTGCAATTTCAATTGTGTCTGGTGTTCTGACAGCGCACTGCGCGCCCGCCACGAAGACGCCCTGACGCTTGATGTTCTCGATACCCTCTTCAAAGACCTTCGCAGCGGCGGCACTAAGGGAATCGTAATAGAAGGAGGCGGTGAGCCTACACTGTACAAATATTTCTCACGCGTGGTCGAAATTGCCAGTGATTATGGGTTTGGCGTTGGTGTTATTACAAACGGCAGCACTGCAATAGAAAGGACAATCGCCGATAAGTGCGAGTGGATACGCGTCAGCCTTGACGCCTCAAACTCTGAAGAACACAGGGTTCTCAAAAACACTACTTCGTTTGAAAAGGTAATGAGCAATATCAAAGACCTATGCCAATCAAAAGCGGCCATAGGCATAGGTTACGTTGTAACATCCAGAAACATTAACAATCTTGACGCGTTAATTCTGAGATTGTATGAATTCGGTGTAAAATATATTCAGTTCAGACCAGTCATAGATCACCCGGAGATGGATGTGGATGTTGACATTTCATATCTCAAACGCTATGAAAGCAATAAATTCTCAGTGATTATAGACGGTATGGATGAGAATGTTATCGAAGGCAACGATGGTATTCCCTGCACTGCTCACAGTGTAACGTCGGTGATTTCTGCCGACGGAGGTGTGTATTTATGCGGCAGGCTCAATATTCATGACTGGATAAAGCCGATTGGCAACATAACGACAGAATCCTTCCATGACATATGGTACGGGCAGGAGCGAATAAGGCAGTCCGCTCAGCTGCTCGACCCTGATTTTTGCAAGAAAAATTGCCCACGTTGCCGCCTGACTAAGTTTAATCAGCTGTTTGGCCGCCTTAGCAGGATTCAGACTAAAAACTTTATTTAAGGGAGGAGACCTTGAAAATTCCTTTTGAACAACTGTACAGACAAAAATATTACCGCCTGCTCGATGAGGTGTTTGACAGCAGCTTTCTTTCCGAAGGCAGGATGTTAAGGGATTTTGAGGAAGGATTTGGCCGTTTCACAGGCGTACCGTGTCTTGGCGTTAGCAACGGCGGCACTGCGCTATTGAGCATCTTTGAGTACATTGGCGTGGAAGGAAAGGACGTCATAGTTCCCGCCAATACCTTCTGGGCAACCGCCGCTGCCCCTAAGAGAGCTGGCGCCAATGTTATCTATGCGGATTGCAACCGCGACGACCTATGTCTTTCTTATGAAGATCTGAAAAAGAAGATTACAAAGAACACCAAAGCCGTCGTTATTGTCCATATAGGCGGCCATATTGCCTTTGAAATCGAGAAAATAGCGGCGTTATGCAAGGAGAGGGCAATCTTTTTAGTCGAGGACTGCGCCCACGTCCACGGCGGCACATGGAGAGGTAAAACCGGCGGGGACTGGGGTTTTGCCGGGGCTTATTCATTTTATGCCACCAAGACCATGCCTATGGGTGAAGGCGGCATGGTGTGTTCTCATAATGAGGACTTCATGCAGTGGTTGAAGCACTATAGAAACTACGGGAAAAAGGTTGCCGGCGGCAATGTGTCGTATGTCATGAAAAATGGTTTTAATTTCAGAATGAATGAAGTCAGCGCGGCCCTTGGACTTATCCAGCTGGAGCGCCTGCCTGAAATTCTTAATTGGAAGAGAAGGCTTGCCAGCAAGTACGATAAGATATTCGCCAATACAATCGTATTTCCCGAAGGAATGATATCAGGCTACTACAAGTACATTGTATTTGATTATGAGCTGAAACAGGAGACCGGCAAGGTGTTTGCCCGGACTGATTTCGGGCCTGAAATAGAGGGAATTCCTTATGATCTACCCAATTCCACATGGATTGCCGCTCACCATAAGTGTCCCCCGATTTATTATGGATGGGATAGTGCTGACCAGGCAATAGACGAATTAAGGACAATACTGTTGAAGTGAAAAACCCAACGACATTGGCGGTAATACCGGCTCGCGGCGGAAGTAAAGGAATCCCCCGCAAAAATATTAAGTCAATAGCGGGGAAGCCGCTGATTGCGTGGACTATCGAGGCCGCAAGACAGTCGTCTCTCATTGACCGTTTCGTGGTATCCACCGAAGACGCCGAAATCGCAGGGGTTGCTCTGGCGTATGGCGCGGAGGTATTGGACCGCCCAACGGAGTATGCCTCTGACGATGCCGCAACGGTGGATGTGCTTCGTCACGCTGTGAAGATGATACCGTGCAATACGGTTGTGCTTTTACAGGCGACTTCCCCTGTGCGTAGCAGCAGTCTTATCGACGAATGTATCAGGGAGTTTTCGGAGGGTGGTTATGACTCGCTGGCTACCGGATTTATATGCAAATACATCGAATACGCGAAAAATACCTTGCGAAGGCAGGATATTCAGGGGTTTTTTTATGACGATGGAAATGTGTATGTGATAAAGGCCGACCTTATCGGGGGCGGGGACCGTTATGGAACAAAAATATGCAGAAAGGTCATCGGCAGGCGGGAGAATGTTGATATAGATGACGAGTTTGATTTTTGGATTGCGGAAAAGATATTGTCAGAAATGGGGCAAGGTCTGATTAATTTTTAAGTGAGGAGCTGGGAAATAATGGACGAGAAATATTTCAGCGTGATAGTGCCGGTTTATAACGGCGGGAGATTTATAGAGAGGGCGCTCTCATCGGCATTTGAGCAAGATGCGGCAGGCTTCGGCTATGAAGTTATAGTTATAAACGACGGCTCAACCGACAACACATCGGAGGTGTTGTCAAAGTATGGCGACAGGATTGTCCTTGTCGAAAGGCGGCAAAACAGAGGTCTGGTCTATTCGGTAAACGAGGGTATCAGGGCCGCTTCCGGGCCATATATCATAAGGCTTGACGCCGACGACGAGTTTGCTCCTGACACGCTTTATCTTCACAGGGAGTTTCTCGAAGGATACGGGGCAGATTTCTCTTTTTCAGATTACGTGAATATTAACGAGTGGGACAGGACATCTGAGCGCGTGTCCATAAGGGGCAACTACCTGAAGATGATAGCCATCGGGATAGCCTTCAAAAGAGAGATATTCGATAAGGCGGGCATGTATGACGATATGTTCTGGGAGGAACACAATTTTATGCTCAAGGTTCTTGCGGCAGGCTTTAAGGGTGTTTACATCCCTCTTCCACTCATTAAGTACTATCACCATGATGCCAATATGACACTAAACGCGGGCAATCGCCTTGCGGGCTGGCAGGCGCTGCTTCAAAAGTGGGACAGAGAAAGGCTTGCCTCGTTCGGGTATGACCCGGAGTTGCAGCAGTTATTGCAGGGCAAGGGGGAATAGGTAATGGGAAATCATACTACAATAATAGCTGAGATAGGGGAGAACTTTATTGGAGATCTGGACATAGCCGCGTCTCTGGTAGATAAGGCCGCAGAGGCGGGTGCGGATATAGTTAAGTTTCAGTCGTACAGATGGCAGGATTTCAGAGACGACGACCCTGAGAAGGAGTGGTTTAAGAAGGTAACGCTTTCCGATGCCGCGCACTTCATGCTGAAAGAAAGGGCAGACAAGGCAGGCATTGGGTTTCTCTCCACACCATTTACGGTTGAACGGGCGAAATTTCTTGTTGAACAACTTGGTCTCAGGCAAATTAAGATTGCCTCCGGTATAATGCTCAACTTTCCAATCATGGATTATATAAACAACAGCGGTGTGGAACATGTCCTCGTCTCAACCGGCATGGCCACAATAGACGAAATCAACGCCGCCGTTAAAATGCTGAATAAAATAAAGAGTATCACCATACTGCACTGCGTGACGCAGTACCCGTGCAGGGATGAAGACGCCAATCTGACGGCTATTCAAACTCTTTTGAAACAGTTTCAGCACCCTATTGGATATTCCGACCACACCATAGGAACAGACGCGTGTATTGCCGCGGCGGCCTTGGGTGCTTCGGTCATAGAGAAGCATTACACCTTTGATAACAATTGCAAAGAGGGTACCGACCACGAAATATCGGTAGAGCCGGCGGCGCTCAGGTCAATGGTTCAATCGATAAGAAGAGTGGAAAAGATGCTGGGAAGCGGTATAAAAGTCCCATGCAGTGGCGAACGGGAGATAATTAATTTCGTCAGAAACAGGTTTTAATAATGCCGGAGTACCGAAGCCGCCAACGAGCGGCAGCCCAAACTTGATGATAAAACGTGTGCGAGAAACAGGGGTACGAGGGGGGGATAATCCCAATACAGTCCGGTATAGAAATTGCTGACAAAAACAGATCCCCAAGTCAAAACCAATAGTTGATAGTAGTCATATCAACTATCCTGATAATTATAATTAACATCTAGATTTTTCACTATTGGTTGTGCAACAATTCACTCACCTTCGACAGTCATAGACAAATAAATCATCAAAGACCCGCGTAGAATGTAGGGATAGGCATCGAAAAAGCCCCAAAAAGTTCAAAAAGCGTAGGCACACGAATATCAATAATAATCTTGATATATTAGTGGACATACATGTATAGTGTAGGCATGTATATGAGAACTACGAAAAGAAAAAACAAGGACGGCTCCGTTGTCAGTTACCTGCAGCTGGCACATAATATCAGGGACGGCAAGAAAGGTGCAATACGAGCAGAGGTACTGTATAATTTTGGCAGGAGTGATCAGCTTGACATTGAAGCAATAAGGCGGCTCATAAAAAGTCTGACAAGATTTCTACCGCCGGAGGAACATTAGGCAACAACTGGCAATTTAGATTTTGTAAGTAGCAAGCCGATGGGAGGCGCATATTTATTGCGTAAAATCTGGGAAAAGATTGGAATAAAGGATATGTTGAATAAAAGTTTGAGGGAGCGGTAATTCACAGCGCCATAGGTGTAGAGGAATGGGTTAAGCATGACGTAGCCTTGGGCAACGATACACCAATAAGTTTGCATCGATTGTATCGTGCTATGGACTAGAAGAAGGAGGTATTTTTCGCTACGGCGGACTTGTTGAACCTATCGGTAGATCTTCTTTTTTTTGATACGACAAGTACATATGTAGAGCGGGACGAAGAGGACATAGAAGGGTTGAGGCGTTATGGTCATTCGAAAGACCATCGTCCCGATTTACCAAGGGTGGAGGGCATTATATTATAGGAGAACATGCAGGGGACGGAAGTGATGCTCATAGGGAAGTCCTTTCACATGGGGGACGTTTTAAAAAAGTCAAAGACAACTTGGAGATAAAGGAAGTGGTTGTCGGAGATGGCGTTTTATCGTTGTGTATAATCCTCTTGAAGCGGTACGGGATGCCGAGAAAAGAGAAGAAACCATCAAAAGAATATCTGAAAATATTTCCGCAATGAAGGGGAAAACGGAACAGTCTTACAAGAAGGCTCTCTGCGTCTTAACTGGGCATCGAACGATGGGCCGGTATGTAACGTTGGATGACAATGGGGGCAGCAATGATAAACGAGACAAAGCTGAAGGAAGATGCGCGGTATGACGGCAAATATGTTCTGTCTACAAGCGACGACACGTTGAGCGCGGAAGATGTTGCCTTGGGATATAAGCAGCTCATTGAAGTTGAAAGAGCTTTCAGAACATTGAAGCCGACCTGGGAGCTGCGCCCTATGTATCACAGGAAAGACGACCGAATCAGTTCTCATATACTGTTGTGTTTTCTATCCTTGCTTCTAATCCGGGGCGCCGAAAGGGAAAGCGGCATGACATGGGCTTCCATACGAGATGTAATGAATCGTCTGCATCTCGGTGAATTTCGCTGTGAGGACAGCATAGTATTTCAAACAACAAAAATTACTCCTGAACAAGCCGCCATCTTAACCTGTAGGCACACGCCTTTTTTGACATACCCTTTAACTACCTGTTATTACGCTGTATTTTAGCCTTGTTTAATTACGACTGTCGAAGGTGAGAAGAAGTGACCGATTGAAAGGGAATCAATCGGCCACTTCTTCTATTGACCTGACCTGGCAGTTAAGCGTAGAGATTAACCTTTGTGCCAGTGCCTTGTGGATTATCGGCAGGTGAAGTTATTTTTGCACCGCCTGGCTCTAATTTAGTTATTTTTGATTCTACCGATTGTTGAAATTCCTTAAATCTTGTATTATTTAGAGAAGCAACTGCATTAATTGTACTACTTACTCCAGCAATTGACATAAAGTACCTCCTGCACTTAATTATTGGGAAAAGCTCCATTACCGTTTTTATACGTAGAAACATTATACGTAGAAAAAAACTTCATGTCAAGTGTTTTTTTATTCACAGTTTTCAGTTATCGACGTAGGGTGTGGACTTGGTGAGTGCCGTCCTCAGAGGCAACCGTTTAGCTCTATTGTTTTTAACCATAGAGTGTGTTACGATACTCGTATGAAGGCATTTATTACAGGCGCTACCGGGTTTGTAGGTGCTCAGCTTTGTAAAAGGCTGACGGACGAGGGTATCGAGGTATTTGCGCTGACAAGACAAGGAGAAATCCACAATGCCATTTCCTCTGACGTTACCGTTGTCAGCGGTAATCCAATGGAAGATGGCATTTGGTATGACGCGGTTGCCGATTGCGATATTGTGATAAACCTTGCAGGTTCCCCGATATTTACAAAATGGAACGCTCAATCCAAAAAACTTATAAGAGACAGCCGGGTGCTTACTACCCGTTCTTTGGTCAATGCCCTTGTCAGACACAGAAAAGATAAGAAGACAGTATTAATCAGCACCTCTGCAACCGGTTATTACGGCGGTACGGGGCAGGATTTGGTTGATGAGCACACTGCCGCAGGCAGTGATTTTTTAGCGAAAACTGCGCAGGAGTGGGAGGCCGCGGCAATGACCGCCAAAAGTGCCGGCATCAGGGTCGTTATAACACGGTTTGGTGTTGTCTTAGGTAAAAACGGAGGCGCATTAAAGGCGATGCTGCCTGCCTTTAAATTTAATCTCGGCAGTCCCCTTGGAAGCGGAAAGCAGTGGTTTCCCTGGATACATATTGAAGACCTGCTTGAAATATTCAGTTTCATTATAAAAAACGATAAGATTGAAGGCCCGGTAAATTGCACTTCACCGTCAGTTGTGAACAATAGCGATTTTTCGCGGGCATTAGCAGAAGCTCTGGGTAAGTTTTATTTCCTGCCTTCAGTGCCGGAGTTCATCGTCAGGCTGGCGCTGGGTGAGGTCAGCACCGTAGTCATGCAAGGCCAGCGGACAGTTCCGCAGAAACTCATCTCCAACGGTTTCAGATTTAAATACACAGGCATTGACGGCGCGTTAAGAGATATTTTCAGCGGCAGCTAATAATCAGGGGGCGGCTACACAGGGCGGCTACACAATGTCAAAGTAAACTTTATCCGAATCTGCGGTGTCGGGGTCTTTGCCGTTAACATGCTCGTTAATATTCGGATCTTCGAGGATAAGATGATCCATTTTTCTTTTCACCAGTGAAAGCATCTCGCCCTTTAGTTCATCTCCCGCCCAAAAACCCGATGGCAGCTTAATAAATGCCCCGCCTTCGGCAATTCCCATGGACGATGTCTTTACGCCGCTGTTGCCGCCGAAACGTTCGGACAGAAAATCATGGAATGACATGGACGGGTCAGTACATCTGGCTGAAATCCTCACAACGGAGTTATCGACTATGCCCCATGTGACTGCCACCTGAATTTCAGGCATTCTTATAAGACTGTCCGCTATGATTGCCAGCTGGTCGGCATCTTTAGACGATACGAAGCCAATGCCGGTTACCAGCCTCCCTTCTTTCATCTTCCAGTTATTTATGGCATCTTTAAAGTGCTCGAAGAAGCGTTGCGGCAGTGGATAGCTTTGCAGCTGGCGAAATACCTCTTTGTCTGTAAACTCAAGCAGTTTTGAGTATGCAAGGACATCCCGTTCTGTGGCATTTATAAGCATCTTCGTATCCGTGAATATGGCAAGCGCCCCAAGCGTGGCCTCTTTGCTGTTTTTGGGCAGGGTATAGTCCATCGCAAACAGAAGCTCGGTAAGCAGGGTTGCCGCCGCCCCTACTCTGTCAATCAGGATAAAGCCGTTTTCGCCATACTCCTCTTTAATCTTTGTATCGATATCATGATGGTCGATTACAATTATTGGGATTATAACGCGCCCCAGCAGCCGCGAATCATTTACCTGAGATGAGTCGACAATCGCACAGGTCTTGATTTCCTTAGGCATTTCCTTTATGGGAAACATGATTGAACCAAGGTCGAATAACGTAAACATTGTGCGATTTTGAGGATGCCCGAAGTGTCCGCAGTAATATATCGTTACGTCCTTGCCCGATTTCATGGCTATATAACGCAACAGCATCGCCGAGCCGATTGCGTCGGGGTCAATCTGAGTTATAACTATCGGGAGCGCGCTCAGGCCTTCTATCGTTTTCTTCAGTTTTTCCGCTTTTCCTTCCACTTGAACCACCTCTTTCCCACTTGAACCATCGCTTTTCCTCCTGAACCACCTCTTTTCAGGCCGCGAGATGTAATTATACAATATATTTGTTTTACATTGCCATTGTTTACGTCAAACATATTTTTTTCTGTGACTGCTCACGGCAGCTTCTCATCTGCTCAACATGAGTGAAATGTAAATACGTGCGTAAATAAGTCATCCTCAGAACAGAAGACAACGCCGCAGTACGGGCAGTTCACCGTTGTGCGATGTTCAGGCGTGTCAGCGTTCATTTTACCCTGAAATCCCTCTCAGATAGTCCATTATCTTCTGAACATGGCCTGTGGCCTTAACGGCTTTGTAGCGTTTTATTACCGTGCCATCTCCGGCGATTATGTATGTGGAGCGAATTGCCCCTGTTGTTGTCTTCCCGTATGATGTTTTCTGCCCCCATGCGCCGTAGGCCTCCATTACCTTGTGGACCGGGTCGCTAAGGAGAGGGAAATTCAGGGCGTGTTTGTCCCTGAATCTCTTATGGCTTTCCACTTTGTCAGCGCTCACGCCCGCAACCCGCGCATACGGGAGTATTCTGTTTAAATTGTCCCTGAAGTCGCAGGCCTCCTGCGTACAGCCTGGCGTGTTATCCCTCGGATAGAAATATAATACGAGGCGCCCGGCCCCTTCGAGCAAACCGCTCAATGTAAATACCCCTTCCTGTCCATTTTCATCTATCCCCGTTAACGTAAATTCAACGGCCTGTTCTCCTTCCATGACGCGATACCCCCATAACTTGATTTTACAATCGTTCTATTCATTATGGATATAATTCAGTTATATTTTCAAGAGGTCATCATCGGCCATACGGCGGGTGTATAATTTTTTTGTAATCAAAATGTAACATAACATTCATTTAATTGTAACATATGGAATGTTAGACTCTAGTGGGTGAGGGTGCGGCGTTGCTGTTGAGGCAGAAATACTAAGACACCGGGTTATAAAGAGAACATTTGGCCGGGAGGAGGGAATCTTATGTGTCCGTACTTTGAGATGAAGAGTAAGCTGTGTGATATGACACAGGCATGTTCCATGGAGTGTTTTGCCTGTGTTAATATGGCGATGTGCCAGAGTAAAAGATATGAAGTCTGTCCTGTTTATGTAAGGAGCCTGTTCGAGAGAAACAATTGTATGGCTGTTTGACGTCGGCGTGTTGTGTTAATCGCTTTAATTTTCCCCGGATGACCCGGGCAGAGCTGTCTGTTTCTTTTCTACCTGTAATGCCTTCCAATGATGCGGCCTTGCCGATTTGCAAAAAACTAAGGTTTTGTGTGAAACTATGCGTGAGGTAACACGAATGAAAAAAAAAATAATCGTCGTCGATGACGAAAAGGACATCGTGGAACTTATATCGTATAACCTGACCAAAGAGGGTTTTCATGTTACATCCTCTTTCGACGGCGAAGACGGGCTTAATAAGATTAAGGAGCAGAGGTTCGACCTGATAATACTTGACCTGATGCTCCCCGGTATTCAGGGAATTGACCTCTGTAAAATCATTAAGTCCTCTGAGGATACGGCCGCAGTTCCAATCATCATGGTAACTGCCAAGTCCGAGGTATTCGACAAGGTGCTCGGCCTTGAGATGGGCGCTGACGATTACATCACGAAACCGTTCAGCATTCGCGAGCTTACGGCGCGTGTCAAGGCCGTTCTGCGCAGAAGCCGTGAAAAGGCCGCAATGGAGCCGACCCCGAAAACTCTCAAAATAGGCGATATAGAAATAGACACCGGCACATACAAGGTACAAAAAAAGGGCGTTCCCGTAAAACTCAGCGCTACGGAGTTCAAGCTCCTGCTCTACCTTATTCAGAGGAAGGGCAAGGTGCTCTCCCGCAATATGCTCCTTGACGCGGTCTGGAAGGACGAGGCATTTGTTGAGCCGCGTACTGTCGATGTCCACATCCGCCGCCTTAGAGAACAAATAGAAGACGATTCCTCAAGCCCCGTTTACATAAAGACCCGCCGCGGCATAGGCTACTACTTCGAGGACGGCGCGTGAACCTTAAACGTATGATTCTGCGTGTGGTGGCCGTGTATGGCCTTATGATTATCTCGATAGCCGCGTTTTATCTCATCGCCTCCTTCTATGTCAGACACACAGTGCTGGCCACAGAAATACAGGCCAACTTATCTGCTCACCTGACATTCGCCTATTTTGCCTTTTCCTTTCTTGGCTCAATAGTAACGGTCATTTTTATCGTAAGGGATTATAGGAAAAAGGAAAAGTTTCTGAAGGAAATTGAGCAGTTTTCAGAGATGGTTTCACAGGGGGCTATTTCGGACAAGGTATTTTTTGAGGACTATCCCGACCTTGCCGGCGTCTATAACTCCCTCAACGACGTTACCAGGAGGCTGAGCGAAAAATTCGCGCGCGCCGAGGAGGAACGCTCCCAGCTAAACGCTATTCTCGAGAGCATCCCCGACGCCCTGGCCATTATTGACAACAAGAACGAGCTTATCTATGTCAACGACAACGCCGCGGAATTTTTCAACTACAAGGGGCCGATTAAAAATAAACCTCTCATCGAAATCATCAGAAGCTCAGACCTTATTACGATGCTCGATAACGTGAAGAAATACGATAAGACCGAATATGGGGACATATTTCTCGAGTACCCGTTCGAGAAATATATGCAGGTGCGAATGTATCCATTCTATAAAAAGAACGACCTCTCCGGTGTAGTCATCTTATTTCACGACATCACCGAGTTAAAGAAACTTGAGACGATGAGAAAGGACTTCGTGGCCAACGTCTCACACGAGATAAAGACCCCCGTAACGGCAATCAGGGGCTTTGCGGAAACGCTTATAGAAGGGGCAGTAGAGGACAGGGAAAACAGTATCAAATTCCTGAAAATCATCATATTTCACAGCGAGCGCCTCAACAGGCTCGTCGATGACCTGATGACTATTTCGAAGATAGAACTCGGCGTTTCGAAATTACGAAAGACAGAGATAGACTTATCCGAAATAATAGACAACGTAATCGAGACACTCAGAGGCAGCGCCGAGGCCAAGGGGCTTTACATAAGGAAATCCATGAACTCAGAATGCGTCATGTCACAAAATGGCCGTTTTGTCCTCAACGCTGACCGCGACAGGACAATTCAGGTGCTGCTTAATATAATAGATAACGCCATTAAGTTCACACAGACAGGCGGCATAGAGGCCGGTATGGACAACGACGGCAGGCGGTGTTTCTTCTATGTCAAAGACACGGGAAGCGGCATTCCCAAACGCTGTCTTTCGAGGCTTGGCGAGAGATTTTACAGGGTTGACCCATCGCGCTCGAGAGATCTTGGAGGCACCGGACTGGGCCTTGCTATCGTTAAACATATCGTAAAGGCACACGACTGGGAGATGAAAATCGAAAGTGAGGAAGGGGCAGGTACGACCATTAAGATTATTGTCGGGAGATAGATTATGAATGCTGGAGATAGATTATGAGTGCTGTTAATGCGGTGATGGATGAATAGTGTAGTAAACAGGGTAGAGATAGAGGTAAAAAATCTGAATTTTTACTACGCTGGCAATGCCCAGGCGTTAAAAAACATAAACGTACCGATTCACCAACACGCCGTAACGGCGTTGATAGGGCCGTCGGGCTGCGGCAAGACGACATTTCTGAGGTGTTTTAACAGGATGCACGACCTGTATCCGGGGAGCCGCTACGAGGGTGAAATCTCATTTAATAACGTAAACATCCTCGCCGACGACATAGACGTCATAGATCTGCGCAGCCGCATAGGCATGGTATTTCAGAAACCGACGCCATTTCCTATGTCGATATTCGATAACATTGCCTACGGCCTCCGATTGAGGGGCATCAGGAAAAAGAACGAGCTGCAGGAGCATGTTGAGACTGCCATCAGGCAGGCCGCCCTGTGGGATGAGGTTAAACATAAGCTCCACGAAAGCGCCTATACCCTTTCAGGCGGGCAGCAGCAGCGCCTTGTCATAGCGCGTGCACTTGCCGTAAACCCTGAGGTGCTGCTTTTCGATGAGCCTACCAGCGCCCTCGATCCTATTTCCACGTCTAAAATTGAAGAGCTTGCCGTTGAGTTGAAGGAGACCGTTACCATACTCGTCGTTACGCACAACATGCAGCAGGCCGCGAGGATGAGCGATTTCACAGGCTTTATGATGCTCGGAGAACTCATAGAATTTGACGCTACGGATGTTATATTTACAAATCCGTCCAATAAACTTACAGAGGACTACATATCGGGAAGGTTTGGCTAATGGCGATAAGAGACGAAGAACTCAAGCACCTGAAGGAAATGATATTGAAAATGGCCTCCCTGGTTGAGGCCTCTATAAGGGACAGTGTCAGGGCGCTGGTTACGCAGGAGCCTTCCATTGCCAATGCGGTCATTGCTGCCGACCATACAATAAACGCCTACGATGTGCAGATCGACGAAGAGTGCATAAGGCTCATAGCAAGGAGGCAGCCCGTCGGCAGGGACCTGCGTTTTATCACTATGGGGATGAAGATAACCACAGATCTTGAGCGGATTGCCGACCATGCCGTAAATATTGCCGAGCGTGCCATAAAACTCTTTGAGACTACTCCCATGATGGCATACTCAGATCTTTCCAGGATGCGAGAGATTGCCCAGCGCATGGTCAAAGACGCCATCGACTCCTTTGTCAACGAAGATAAGATACTGGCCAAAGACGTTATCGAACGGGACGAAGAAGTGGATGACCTCAACGCCTCTGTCGTCAACGAGCTGATGCTTGTTATGACAAAAGAGCCTGAGAACATCGTACAGGCCAGCCAGTTGATATATATATCGAGAAATATCGAGCGTATTGGCGACCACGCTACAAACATTGCCGAGATGGTTATCTATATGGTAGATGGCAGAATAATAAGACACATGGCCGACATAACTGGGCAGGAGCCTAAAATTTCCGATTGAAGCTGCTCAATGGGGCACACCGGCAGGAAGCATGATACTAAAACGCGTTCATAAAAAACGCGTTCATAAAAGTAAGAAAACTTGAATCATCCTGAGCCTGTCGAAGGATGCTCCTCTATGTCGTATTTCCCCATAAATCGGTAATCCTTCGACAAGCTCAGTATGATTATTACTTCTGATGATTATTACTTCTATGGTTGCAACTTAGTATCAGGATGATTCTATTGACAGGATAATAGTTACTTCTATGGTTGTAACTTAGCATTAGTGAAAATATATGATATATCTCATTGTACGCATTGCTATGATGGTGTTAGACTAAAGTAAGTTGTAAAACCATTCAAACTCTTACGGAGGTATCAATGGCAGAGATATTTGATCTGAAGAAGGAAATAAAATTCTATCCCGACAGGATATCGCGGGAGATGTTGTCCGACAAACCTGAGATGAGGGTAGCGCTGATGTGTCTTGAGGCGGGGCAGGAGTTGAAACCCCACACTGCGCCTATGAGGCTGATGATGTTCTGCGTAGAGGGACGCGGCGTGTTTACGGTTGGGGATGAGGAATTCGAGGCTGATGGGCATACTGCCATCCTCTGCGACCCGATGGTGCCGCACGGTTTTAAGGCGTCATTAGGAGAGCGCCTTGTAGTAATGGCAGTAGTAACGCCTGTAGATTAAGTAGATTGTCTTCTCATATCCGTTAGCCGGAGTGCCGAAGCCGCCAACGAGCGGCAGCCGGAATTTAACAGATAAAACATATGCGAGAACAGGGATGAAGGGGGATTATCCCCCTTCGTCTTTAATTCTTATGTATAAGTTCTACTGTGAACTCTGCACCGCCTCTGGTATTCCTTACATAAATCCTGCCGCCCAGCTTCTCTTCCATTATCACTTTAGACATATAAAGTCCAATACCAGTTCCACCGCTTTCTGCTTTTGTTGTAACGTAAGGTTCAACCTAAAAACGGCAGTTAAGTATCAAAAGCAGTTGGCATAAGTGCAAAATAAAATGGTTGAGCAGGTTGTTTTTGCAAAATTAATCTAAAAGCGTAAGAGATAATAATCTTCATTTTTTCTGCAGT
>JADFYO010000034.1 GCA_015233015.1 Nitrospirota bacterium
TATCGCTTCTATTGCTACCTTTGCCTTAAATGCCGACGCATATTTCGTCTTCATAGTATCCTTGGACCTCCATCTTTCTTCTCTTTCTGTAACTTAACATGTTGTCCAGTTTTTGGGGTCCATTATATTATTCCATTTCTAAATCATACGTATAATAATATATTTTATCTCACTCCGCGACAAAAAATTGGCACCACCGTTCTTGTCTTGTCGTCATTCCGGCTTGTCAGGAATCTTATTCGGCTTGAGGAAGTGTAGAGACAGATTCCAGACAAACCGGAATGACGGACTCAGATATTTCAAAAATACGCTAAGCACTGATTATTAATGCTCTTATGAATTAGAAATAGAATTAAATAGGTTTTCATAGTTTATATAAGCAATAATATAGATTAAACCGCTACTTACAATTAGAACCATGCTAAATATCGATGCGTTATCACATCCTTAGTATTAGTGCTTGGCAATCACGATACGCCGCCCTGTTACCGTTAACTCAATAAGTCCTTAATAATGGCTTGCGCGGCCGCCACTATCCCTGTTCAACTATCCTTTCGTCTTCTGTCTCTGACCACCAAAACCGCACACCCGGCGTGGTTTATTACCTTTTCGGTGGTGCTGCCCATGAGGAGTTCTTTTATGCCTGTTTTTCCATAGCTGCCAATAACTATAAGATCGACCCCTTTGCTGCTTGCGGTCTCAAGGATGGTCTCATATGGCCTGCCCACCGGCGTCAGCGTTTCCACTGGAATGCCTTCGGCCATTTTACAGACTATTTCAATGTTTGATATTGCCTCTGATAACTCCTCGCCGCCATATGAATTGCCGGCGCAGGACAGAACTATAATAGTGCTGCCCAGGCGTCTCGCAATTCCAACACCCTCGGCTGCCGCGGTCATACTATGCCTCGAGCCGTCGGTTGCTATAAGCACCGTCTTTCCTTCAATGCGTGCCGCCCCCGGAACGACCAGCACCTTACACGGCGCAACCCCTATGACGTTTACCACAACTCCCCGCATCAACCACTTCATAATACCTTTATATTCGTGCCTTTCGATAACTATCAGGTCGATGCTAAGCCTCCTGACCTGTTCCAATGTGTCGTTGTATGGACTTTCTCCGTGTATAAGTATTACTTCACAGGCGACACCAAAATGCTCTGCCGTCTTTTTAATCGACGCAAGGCGCGCGGCAGCCGTGTCCTCCATCTCCCGAAAGTCATGGGGTGAAATCATTTCATAGTCTGGATTTGAACTCACCTCAGCCATTGCATAAAGCCTTGCATCACACCTCGATGACAGACTTATAGCCTCGCGAATTGCCCCTTCGCCGCACTCGGAACAATCGGTCAACAACAAAATTCTCTTAATGTCTGATATTGGACATACCGGTTCAAGCGGCATATTTCACTCCTTTACATTGCAAACACGAAATTAAATGGACTTCCCGAGGGCATCGCCGATTTTAAGGGCGATAAAACCAACTATGACGCTCAACGACATGTAGAGCATCGCGGCAAACATCTCTCCCTGTTTGAGCAACGAACCAATCTCGAATTCAAACGCGGAGAATGTCGTATATGCGCCCAGAAACCCCACCACAATGAACAGCCTCCAGTGCGGGTCTACAATGTTCCTTGCGGCAAGCGTGGACATGACAAGCCCTATCAAAAAACTGCCGCTTACGTTGATAACAAACGTGCCAAGGGGAAACACCTTGCCCCATTTCCCGGTTATCCAGAGGGCAAGAGCATACCGGGCTATCGCCCCGATAAACCCGCCTATGCCTATGATTAAATATTCCGCCATATTAATTATTAATAGCCATGGTTATTTGAATTCGGCGAGTTTTTTTAACAGAGCCGGCTCGCCCATTGCCTCTTTTGCCTCGCCTACGGTGTAAAACGAACCGGTTATTACGACTAAGCCGCCTTTTTTATAAAGTTTCTCTGCCATTTTAATGGCCTCAGCAATCGAGGGAGCAGTGCAGAGTGTATTATTTTTCGTAGAGAATGTCTCTGCCATCGCAAGGAGTTTTCCGGGCCTCTCTGCCCTTTCATAGGACGGGGCGCTGAGGATTAGTGTGCCGGCAGACGGCATGAGCGCCCTCAGCATTCCGGCTGTGTCCTTGTCTGACATTGCGCCAAGGATCAGAATAACCTCTGAGAACGACTGCCTTAAATATAAACTACGAAGAGTTTCAGAAAGCGCCACCGCAGCGGCGGGATTATGCGCGCCGTCAAGCAGCACGTCCATTCCGGCATATTTAACAAGCTCAGACCTGCCGGGCCACTTCACGCCCATCAGCGCTGACTTAATGACGTTCATACCGTTAAATAAAACTTCAGCCGTACGCACGGCACATGCCGCGTTTTCCACCTGATGACCACCGGTAAATGGGATTTTCATGTCGTCAACTTCGCTGCCACCGGAATATGTAAATGTCGTCCCTGTGAGGCAATCACTTGTGGGACGAGCGTCGAAGTCTATCCCAAATATCTCCAGACGGGCATTCATCTCTCTGGCCTTTTGTCTTAGTATGTCAAGAACGCCCGGCGTTTGGGATGTCGTTACCACAGGGGTGCCTTTTTTGATTATTCCAGCCTTTTCCCCTGCTATTTCCTCTATCGTATTGCCAAGAAATTCCATGTGGTCCATATTGATATTTGTAATTACCGACGCCTCCGGCATGATTATATTACTAGCGTCGAAACGCCCCCCCATTCCGGTCTCAAAGACAGCCCAATCGACATTCTGTTTCCTGAAATACAAAAATGCCATTGCCGTTACAAACTCAAAAAATGTGGGGCTGAGGCCGTCCACACCCTTAATCGCGTGATTTATCTCTTCAGTCAGGTCAACTACTGTCTCAGGCAGTATCTCCTCGCCGTTTATCTTAATGCGCTCTGTAAATCTGACCATGTGAGGCGAGGTGAAAAGTCCGGTTTTATAACCCTTTGCCATTAGAATTGCCTGAAGCATAGCGCACGTTGAACCCTTGCCGTTAGTGCCGGCAACATGAACTGTCTTATAGGCGGTCTGCGGTGAGCCAAGCAGGTTTGATATATGGGTAATGTTGGCGAGGCCTAGTTTTATCCCGTGTTTTTGAAGGCTGTACAGATATGATACGGCATTTTCATATCTGGCATTTCTATGATCAGGCATTTTTGGGGCTGTCCCTGAGTATTCTGATGAGCCTTGTTATGGCGGTCTTCAGGTCTTTCCTGTGGATGACCATATCAATCAGCCCTTTTTTTAGAAGGAACTCGGCCTGTTGAAAGTCATCGGGGAGCTGCTGGTTGATGGTCTGCTGGATTACCCGCGCACCGGCAAACCCGATTAAACTCTTCGGCTCGGCAATGATTATATCGCCAAGCATGGCAAAGCTGGCGCTAACCCCGCCAAACGTGGGGTCAGTCAGGACGGTAATATATGGCAGCGGATGTCTTTTCAGCTGTCCTACCGCGGCGGAGACCTTTGCCATTTGCATGAGTGAAAATATTCCCTCCTGCATCCTCGCCCCTCCAGACGATGTAAACACTATCAGAGGAAGGCGGTTTTCTATGGCCGCTTCTGCTGCCCTTGCCATCTTCTCCCCAACGGCGCTGCCCATAGACCCACCCATAAAAGAAAAATCCATTACAGCGATAACCGCCGGGTTTTTATTGACAGTGGCCGTACCGGCTATGATGGCGTCTTTGAGGCCGGCCTTTGACTGGTTTGTTTCTATCCGCTCCTTGTACGATATTGTGTCTGTAAAGCCAAGCGGGTCACATGACTGGAGTTCGGGGGCAAGCTCAACGAAGCTCCCGGCGTCTGCTGTGAGGTTTATCCGTTCTCTTACACCAATACGGCTGTGGTAGTTGCACTTTGGGCAGACCTTGAGATTTTTCTCGAATTCTTTCCTATATACGATTTCCTTGCAGTCGGCGCACTTGACCCATAGACCTTCGGGGATTTTTATTTTTTTAGACAGGTCGGTGCCAGGGGCAATTTCTTTTGTCTTTTTAAACCATGCCATATTATTGCTCTATATTGCCGCCCTAAGGGATTTCACGAGCGTGTGAAATGCCTCTTTACCTTCTCCAATGGCCTTGACGATGGCGCTTCCTACTATGACCCCGTCGGCAATGGCCGCTACCTTTGCCGCCTCATCCTTTGTCTTTACGCCGAAGCCGACTGCCACAGGTTTTTTGGATTTATCACGAATCTTTTCTATCTGCGCCCTAAGAGAGTCATCGACTGAGATATTCGCACCGGTTATACCGGTTAACGACACGTAATAGATAAATCCCCTCGATGCTCTGGAAACGAGGCCCATCCTGCTTTCGGTCGATGTGGGGGCAAGCAGGAAAATTGTGTCCAGACCGGCCTTGTGGCACGAGGCCGTAAAGGCAGTCTCTTCATCGGGCGGTAAATCAGGTATTATTATGCCGTCAACTCCATTGCTTATAGCGGCCTCGGCGAAGCTGCCAAGCCCATATTTCAGAACGGGATTAAAATATGTCATTAAGACGATTGGTATCTTAGATTTCTGCCTGATAGTCTTAACCATATCGATGACCTTGCGAAGCGTTACGCCCCGGCTTAGAGCGTTCATCGCGGCTTGTTGAATAGTAGGGCCGTCGGCAACCGGGTCTGAAAACGGCACGCCAAGCTCGACAATATCCGCCCCCATTGCCTCAAGCTCCAGGACAATGTCCACTGTGGAAGACAGAGACGGCTCCCCGGCCATGATATATGGAATAAAGGCCTTTTTAACGCTGCCTGCCTCTCTGATTTTCTTAAACGTTTCGGTAATCGCAGAGTGTGTCATTGTAATAACCTGTCCTCCGGGTATTTTTTTCTTCTTCTTCCGGGTCATGAGCTATCCCCCCCGGAAAGGTATTATACCATTACAGCGTTACATAATTGGGGTAGTTTTTTCAATAGTGACGTAGAGAAGTTATCGAAGAGAAGCCCCCCACACTAATGTTTACTATAACACAGGCTATCGGGTAAAATATTACGTGTCTGATTTGATTATCAGAAATATGTCTAAGGACGAGGTTGGCATAGCAATTAACTGGGCTTCTGCCGAGGGATGGAACCCGGGTAATTACGATATCACTCCGTTTTATGAAGCTGACAATAACGGCTTTTTCATTGGCCTTATTGACAACGAACCGGTTGGCTGTATTTCGGCGGTGAGCTATGGAAGGGACTTTGGCTTTATCGGGTTTTATATAGTACGCCCTGATTTCAGGGGAAGGGGCTATGGACTTAGGCTATGGCGTCATGCTATTAACTATATGGGAGAGAGAAACATCGGACTTGACGGCGTATTGGCTCAACAGGATAATTACAAAAAATCCGGCTTTAAGTTTGCCTACAGAAATATCAGGTTTGAATGTCTTGCTGCAGAGGACTTAAGAATACCGTCAAGCATTGTTTCTTTATTGAACGTCCCGTTTGACGCCGTTGTTGCTTATGACGATAGTCTGTTCCCTGCCTCACGCCCGCATTTCCTCAATCTTTGGATAAATGAGCCTGCCCATATTTGTCTTGCCGTCATGGATGACGAAAGGCTTGCTGGTTTTGGAGTAATCAGACATTGTCAGAAGGGATTTAAAATAGGACCTCTTTTTGCCGATAATCCCGAATTTGCCGAAAGTCTTTTTTGTTCGCTTGTATCGCATGTGCCGAACAACAAACACATCTACCTCGATGTGCCGGAGGTGAATACTGAGGCGGTCAGGTTAGCTTTAAAATATGGTATGGTCAGAGTTTTTGAGACAGCCCGCATGTATTCGAAATCAGAACCGAAAATAGAAATCGGGAAGCTCTTCGGCGTTACCTCCTTTGAACTTGGTTGAAAGTAAAACTGGCGTTACCGGAGAGCGTCCTGTTATACCCGGTTGCAGTTATAACCTATATTTTATTTAACTCAAAATGGTGCGCCCTTTTCACCCCCGCCACATAACACTACAGCGTTATTTATGGCCTTCTGTATCCGGGCCGCCGTTTCATGGTCTTCAGCATATAAGTAATTCACAACTCCGCCCCGGTGTGTTACTACAATAACAAACAATTCGGGGTTGGTTTGTGTAGCAGTGAGATTTGGCCGCCCGACTGCTGGATTCACCCTTGCCTTCAGCTGCACCATCGTTAGAATTTCAGTTTTAATGACATCTCTGAAGGCTATGGCAGCATCGATAGTCTTGGGAACTCTGCCAGCTGTCTGTCCACCCCTTTTTTCGAGAAAACGATAACTCAACAGGCAATTTTGCTCACCAATTTTAAAGTCCCAGATCTTAGCTTCAAAAGAGTTAGTCAATTGTCTGTTATTGGTTGTATCAGTAAAAAAAGATACGTAATTAAACTCAGTTTTCTCCGATAACTTTTCCCTGATAAACTTCAGTGTCAATTCAAGTGACACAGGAGGGGCTGAAGCCTTGATATACCAACTCCCATCACCATCGAAGTCAGCCGGAACATCCTTCACTACATCCCAAACAATACTCTTTCCTTTGCCTACCTTCACTCCCATGCCGAAATCGCCTGTGAGATGAAGCGTGTCAGATGTGCGTGTTTCGGTGCCGATAGTTATGGCAACTGTCACCTCGGCATCTTCCTCTCCTTCTGCACCCATCAGGTCGTAGTCGGCTACAACGCGGTAACCGGCGTTGCTTACCTTAAGGTTCTTAACCTCGGCTGCAAATGCCAGACATGGAACGGTTAAAATCAGTAATATCATAACGAGTCTTTTCATTGTTTCCTCCTGACACTACGTTGCCGAAAAATAACTCGATTGCGGTTTAAAAATATATATTACCTGACCACTTCTATCTTATTATTCGGTATCTCGCCAAACATCTCCGGATTATACAGTGCCTCTACCCTTGTTGTGGGCATCTGGAATATGCCGTCGTTATTCAGCCTCACGGTGTATGAGACAGACCAGCTGCCCTTAGGTACGTATTCATAATATATCTTTACGCCCTCGAATGTGAATTCTTTGAAGGTCTCCCATGCGCCTGTAAACTGCCGCTTCTTTTCTGATTTTCTGAGAAGCGCCGAATCACGCCCAAGCCCCCTGTTTAGAATCGTTGCCCCTGCCGGTACGGGGTCGTTTACCACGACCCATGTCATGTCGGCCTGGGCGTCTATTTTCATGTCAACGGTGAATACGTCACCCTTTGTCCATTTACCTGTTGTCTTTTGCGAGACGGGCGTGATTGTCTTTTCTATCTTATACCCGCTGCTCAGGGGTTTTAACAACGGGATTGCCGCGAGGCTTTGAATAGCAGCCCAGGGTTTCCCTTTGCCGTTGTGTGAGATGCTTAGAGTTGATTTCTTTGCCGGCCATGCAAGCTGCTCAGTGCCACCCTTTGGCGTTTTTCCCCAGTCGGTGTTAAATGTGTTATTGTCTGACCGTACCGCGCTTATGCCTGTCACCGGAACGAGTTCGTATCTTGCCGAAAATCGCTCAGCCGCCAGCACACCCCATGCGTTTGCTACGGTGCTGTCCCAGTGACCGCGCCTCATCCTGCCTATCGTCCCTGCCGCTATTTTTGGCTCATCCGGTCTGAAAACCTCGGCGGCCTTGCCGTCAATAGAGAGGGTCGTCAGCAAGAGGCGCACTGCATTGGCGTCAGGCGAGGCCATAAGCCACCACAGGTTGTCTGTTTTCTCCGTTGAGAGACCCATCGCAGCCCCCTGCATGTTAAGCCTCGTGCGCAGCGTATCGAGCGCCGCCTTTAGTTTCACATCCCGGTCAGGGATGTCCTTAAGGCGGTTTATGATATTGACTAAATCAAGCAGCGCCGATGTTGGAAGCAGCGTTGGGTCAGTCGTTATCTGGGCCAGCATCGAAGAGTTCGCCGCGTTATAGCGAGAGAGTGCCTCGATTGCCGAGAGTTTTCTCACGACTAAATCGGCTGTATGAAGAGGAGTTTCCTTGGTTAACTTCCCATTTATGAAAGAGGTGAGGGCGGCTATCATTTTAGCCCTTGTCTCATCTATGATAGTGTATCCGGCTTCGTGGGAAATCGACAGGATATAGGAGGTCAGCACCTCACTTCCCGTTCTCATGTTGTGGAAATATTTTACGAAGCCGTCTTTGTCGAGATAGTTCGGCAGCTCTGCCTTAATCTTGTTCCACATGGCCGCGTCCCTGAGGGCTATTGCCTTCGAAACCTTTTGCTCCATACAAGAGTATGGATAGTGAGACATGTAATAACTTATACCTGTCAGGGAACCGCCGAGTTTAGGCTTAAACGATATGTCGATACCGCCGGCCATTGGCAGGGCGTCTGCCGGTTTCTCTACTGCAACCGTATATGGGGCGTCGATTTGCCGCAGCTCGGCTTGATATGTCCTCACGGCTACGGCGTTTACTACCTTTTGTTGTACGCGCATTTTGTCAGAGGAAGCACCCTGGTCGTCTTTCACCGCGATTTCATATAGCAGATTATCGACGCCAGAGGGTACTTCGACTTGCCAGTTAAAGACCTCGGAGTGTCCCGCCGCTATGTTAAGTTTGACGGGAGACAGCGTTCTGGTGAAGTTATCGGTTCCTTTTATTAATAGCTCAGCGTGGGCGTCAATGGCCTTTCCGGTGGTGTTCCTTACTGTAAATCCGGCCATAAACCTGTCGCCGGTGCGAACAAGCGGTGGGATACCAGAAAATATCATCAGTGCCTGAGTTGTCCTGACAGAGGTCTCGCCTGTGCCGAAATGCCCTGCACTGGAAGTGGCAATGGCAACAATTTTGAATGCAGTAAGCGAATCATTCAGTGGAACGTTAACTGTGGCCTCACCGTTTTCGTCAAGTTTAACCGTTGCCTTCCAAAGAATAAGTGTATCAAACAGCTCGCGCGTAACGCTCTTGCCTCCGCCGCCTCCTTGCGGGAGCGATTTTCGGCCAAAGTGCCGCTTCCCTATTACTACTGCCTGCGAGGTAGAGGTCTTTAGTTCGTACGGCCTCTTTTTCATCATCGCGTCAAGCAGCTTCCAGCTCAAATTAGGTTTTAATTCTAATAATCCCTCGTCAACTGCCGCGACAATTACAGAGCTGCCCTTAGGAGGCACCTTGCCATCGGGGTCAAGTACCTTAATTTTAGTAATGGCCTCCTGCCGTGTCTTATAAACCGGCTTGTCTGTCGTAACGGAGACTTTAAGCTCATGAGGACGAAAGCCTACGTCAATGCCAGTTATGCCGAGCTTGAAGGCAGGCTTCCCGGGGTCAAAGAGAGCTGTCGGTTTGACGTCGTCAACACGTCCCCTTATGGCAAGAGCAGATACGTAAACATTCGGGGCATAGTTATTTTTAACCGGTATCTCGATAATCGGCCTTTGCCGGGTAACTGTCTTTATGTATGTATCCATAACGCCTTCCCGCCCGACGGTGACCATGACTGTGGCCTCTTTAAACGGCATTCTTACCTGAAACTTTGCCGTCTCGCCTGCTTCATAGCGCTTGGCCTCGCTCAGTATATCGATGCGGTCATCGCTTCCTGCCTCAAACCATCCCTCATCTTTGCCGGCTATAAAGACCTCGGTGTTCGTAAACGCAGACCTGCCGCCTTCGTCTTTTACCTCCGGCTGGATGATTATCCTGCCTGTGGCGGGTGAGGGGGCGTCACAAAATAAAATGCCATTTTCGTCAGTCCTGCCTGCGCAGTGGCTGGCAATCTTTTTTATCTCATCGACATTTTCATAGGAATAAAACCCTCCCGCCACGCGTTTTCTGTGGGAGTATGTCTTCTTTTTGAATATATCGACATCAACCGTGGTATTGGGCCGGGGTTTACCATCGATACCCAGTACGATTACCTTATATTTAAGGGACTCTTTTGACTCTGTCCAGTCCGGGACTTCTATGCCCACTAAGAGTGACGATGGATAGACCGGAATGCTGGAGGCGACAGTCTGAACCTCGCCGTTAGGGTCCATGAACTCAAGCTCCGCCGCGATGTCGTGCGGGGTGCTGATTTCAGGAATGTCTTTTAGAACGGCCTTAGCCGTGCCGTTATTATCGAGATTGAGTTCGACAGTCTGAAGTTTGAGCAGTTTATCACCGCTTGGTGCGGCATCCTCATCGCCCTCGGCTTCGCCGTCTGCGTCTATGGCGTCACGCTGGCCGTCATACTGATTTGAGTTTATCTCAATTCCTTCATGTACTGCCTTCCCAATAAATGTATATCCCTCTGCCGCCGGTATCAAGATTTCCTTAGGCTTCAGTTCTGCGCGCAGTTTGACCGGTAAGCTAGCCGCACCGCCGCCGGAAAGATATGAGACCGTTATGTCGAGGCCGGCCTCTTTCGGCATGATGAGCGGCGCTGACGGCCCCTGGACTGCCGCCTTCATCATCACCACCCTGAAATCTTCGACATTGAACTGGCCGGAGAGCACTCTAATGTCGTACGGTTTTGCCGTCTTAACAAGATATACCTCGTAGCGGCCATTTGCCGCCTGTTCCGGGATTACCCAGTCAGTCTCTGCCGTGGCGTCATCATTCCATTTCAATGGGAATGGAAACTCCCTGTTAGAACCACTGTGAACTATGACTGCCTTTTCCGGCCTGTCAGCCGCTGGTATGAATTCAAAGCCGTTCATTGTGTGTTTTCTTATGATATGTTTCATGTGAAGGGTCTGCCCTGCCCGCAGCAATGTACGGTCAAAGACGGTGTGAGCAATTGCCGCGTCCTTGTCGCCGCCATATGCCTCAGGAAGTTTAAACCGCCACGGCTCTATTCCCTTAAACCATGATGAATGGGTGAATGTGAGGTCGTCGTGTGTCCTTGCAAATACGAATATCCCTGAGTTTATGTCGTTAAGCACCTGTGAGTTTTCGGCCCAGTTTAGTTTTGCCTGACAGGAGGGAAGGGTGCGGTCAGATGGGAGGGATTGATTAATCCTTGCAATGCCGTCCTCTGCGGTCTTTCCCTGCCATATCGACTTGCCGTTACAGTCTCTAAGTGTGACGTCGGCATTATTAACCGGTTCTCCCTTATCCAGCGTCGTTACCCACACGGCAGAGGACTCCCTGCCCCAGACGAAATGAGTGGAGAGATTTGTAACCAGCGCTGCCGCCTGTACGTACATGGGGTGCTGATTTGGAAGCAGGTGTCTCCCCAATATGCCGCTTTCCACCTCTACGACATAAAATCCGGTACCGGCTAACGGTATGCCTATAACCTCAAATTCCTTCTTGCCCCCCGGCTTGGGTAACGCGAAGGTCTTAACACCGGCGGCCTTTTTAAGCAGCGGCTTTTCGCGCACACTCGCGGCTGTTTTTTTCAGCCACTTAATTATCTCCTCCTGGGAGCTTACAGGGATTTTCATTATCTTCCCTGTAACGCCTTCCTCAGAGGTGTCTTTTGCAGTTTCTGTCACGGCCTTTGCTTTGGCCGCTTTTGCATCCGGGTTCAGCAGAAAGAGTCTTACTTCCTGTTCGATATTTCTGACGGTAACTGGCAGCAGGGCGCCCGCCTTCTGCTCTATAATTCCAAAGCGCGAGGCAAATTTTGCCAAAGGAGGATACGTGTCAGTCTTGACCTTCATAGGAAATTTGGCGCGGTTTGAGAGCGTCCTGCCTGTCTCGTCCTTTAAAAAACCGTCTGGAAGCACGATGTGAAACGATGTACTCTCAGGAAACGGCCCGTCAAAGATTACCCTGTTCGTATATCCCGGGTCTTCCTCTGTGTCAACATCAGGTTTTGGGCTCCACTCCTTACCATCGTCGCTTTTTATAATGATTTGGCTGGCTGTCTTTTTATCGATAGGGGCGGAGAATATCAGCTTCATAGGGGCTATAGGTATGCAGCCCGATGTGGCCCTCTCCTTTAGGCACTGAAACGTGGCGGTAAACGGCTTTTGCGTTTTGAAGTGCAGTAATTGTTCTGCGTCTGAGGCGATGCCGGTTTTGGATTTCACTCCCTTGCCCCATACGACTTTCACACCCTTACCAGATGGAAATGCACGGTTGCATTGTAGGACGACGAGGTTTTTGCCATGGTCTTTTGAGTTGATAGTCTTTAATATCGCTTCCTTGTCTGTCCCTTGAATAAGGGTAACGCCTATGCGCTCTTTTATGCCGTCAACGGCGCAGTGGACATGCTCAGGGATTGATGCTTCATCGGGCTGGCCGTCGAGATACAGGACAAAGGCGTGTTTTTCATCGAGCCAGACGCTTCCATCGGATGGATCGGAGGCAATAATGCCTGGCCCGCCGGTTGAGAACTGAAAACGGCTGTTTCCCTCGATTGCAGCCCCCGACAGGGTCTTCTTACCCGATGGTTTCAGCGTAAAAGTGCAGAGCAGTCCCGACGGTAAGTCCTCGTCGAAATCGTATGCCCAGTTCTTCGTGTCAACCCATCTGGCGGTGCCTTTTGCAGCGCAATCGACATCAAACGGGGAGTCGGCGCGCGGGTCTCCAAAAGAGACCATCTGCTCAGAAAATCGCGCGGTTACCTGCCTTACGCCTTTGGCTGAGCCCTGAGGAGAGAATTGTTCCACTACGGCGCGCTCACCGGCGTATGCCGCTGCGTTAAAAAGGCCAATCACTAATAACAACACTAAAACGCCGTATATTATCCCCTTTGATATGCCCCTGTTATATGTCCTCATTTCGATGCCCCCATTAGATGACCTTGTTTTGAACTGATTGTCTTTACCGCCGGAAGCGGCACACTTGTCTCCGGTAGTATATCTCATTAAACAGACTTATGGAAAGTCTGTCGCGGCAATTTTCAAATGCTGTTAACAATCGACAAAACCGTAACTCTGGTGATATACTACTAATATGCAGACGATTGAATTAGACTTAGACTTAACAGAGATTATTAATGGAGAGGAAATCATGGGACCTAGTCCATTTGGAAAGCACCAGGATATTGTGTTAAACATTGTAAAGATAATACTTTCCTTCTTAGAAAATAATGATGTGGGTAAATTGTGCCTTGCTCCCCTTGATGTAATCTTTGAAGATGCAATGAACCGTCTTCAACCAGATATTATCTTTATTAAAAAAGAGAATATGGCAATCTTTCAGGACTGGATCAGAGGTGTGCCCGATATGGTATGTGAAATCGTCTCACCCGGGTCGTACAGGAAGGATACCGCAATCAAAAAAGAAATATACGAAAGATACCGTGTGCCTGAATACTGGATTGTCATCCCTGAGTTACAGACAGTTGAGATACTGACTATTGAAAAAGATAAATATCAGATACACTCCATTGCTGAACTTCACGGCGTCGTCTCGTCTAAAGTTATAGAAGGCCTTCAGGTCAACATAAAGGATATATTCGGTTAGCCTTATGTTTGACAGGCGAAGGCTGCAACTCCTACCCCTTAGCGGCAGGGTCCACGATATGAGTTCGGATTCCATCATGCCCCTGACACCATGCGGCAGCGGCAGATTAATCGAGGCCGCCCGTGATATCATCTCCGCAAGGCAGAAATCGAGTCCCGTGATACTGATGATGGGGGCACACGTCATACGCAGCGGCGTTCAGAGATACCTGATTGATATGATGGAAAATGGTTATATATCCTGTATCGCGGTAAACGGTGCCTGTGTGATACACGACTATGAGCTGGCATTAATTGGAGCAACCACAGAGAGTGTTTCACTGTATATTATGGACGGCCGGTTTGGCTTATGGAAAGAGACCGGTCAAATCAACGATATTATAAACCGCTCCTACGAGGAAGACAAAACGACAGGACTTGGAGAGGCCATTGGCAGGGCAATCTGCGAGGGCGGCTTCCCCCATAAAGACATAAGCCTCTTGGCTGCCGCGTACAGACTGAAGATACCGGTAACTGTACACGTGGGGATTGGGTATGATATAATTCATGAGCATCCAAACTGCGACGGGGCGGCAACGGGGGCGTTGTCATATAACGATTTCCTGAGATTTGTATCGGTAGTAGAGGGACTTCAGGGGGGGGTACTTATGAGTTTTGGAAGTGCCGTAATGGCGCCGGAGGTTTTCCTGAAGGCACTCAGCATGGCGAGAAACGCCGCGTCCCGGGACAACCTTAGCATTGACACATTCACCACCGTTGTTTGTGACCTCCATGATATTGCCGATATCGCCGTTGAGCCGCCAAAGGACTGCGCGGCATATTATTACAGACCATTGAAGACGCTTCTCCAGCGGACAGTGGCCGGCGGTGGCAAGAGCTGTTATATTAAGGCCAGCCACAAAGAGGCTATCCCTGCACTTTGGAGCGCCCTCCGTGAATTAAAAAATGAATTAAGAAGCGCTGACATATGAAAATATACGGCATCAGGAAACTCGCAGAACTCTTAAAGGCAGCGAAGGCAGACGGCAAGCGAATTGTCCACTGCCACGGCTGCTTCGACCTTATGCACCCGGGCCACATAAAACACTTCCAGGCGGCAAGAGAAATGGGCGACTGCCTTGTCATCACTGTAACGCCTGATATATACGTCGATAAGGGGGAGGGCAGGCCGGTGTTTAATCAGGCAATAAGGGCAGAGTGTCTGGCAGCTCTCGAGTGTGTGGATTACGTGGCTATAAACGAATGGCCTACCGCTGAGGAGACACTTCGGCTCTTGCGCCCCGATATTTACGTCAAGGGGCAGGAGTTTGAAAATCTAAAGGACAAAACCGGCAAACTCCAGAGGGAGTACGAAGTTGTAATGGAAATCGGGGCACAAATGCGTTTTACTCACGAAATAGTATTCTCATCGACAGAGCTGCTGAATAGACATTTCATATCTGCCAAAAAAACGCCGGAACACAGCGTTAAGAGTTTACTTGATATTTATCCTGAAAAGGTCGTGAATTTCCTCAAACAATTCTCTGCTACATATAAATTACCCGACATTGTAAAATCAATCGATACGATAAAAAACATGAAGGTACTGCTCATCGGAGACTGCATAATCGATGAGTACTACATGTGCGAAACTATGGGCAAATCACCAAAGGCACAGCTCCTCGTAAATAAATATCTGAACCATGAGGTATTTAATGGCGGGGTCATGGCCATAGCAAACCATCTTTCGGGAATATGCGATAATGTTCATATGATTACGGCACTTGGAAGTGAAGACTCAAAGGAAGACTTTATCGTTAACAACCTGAAACCCACCATCAGTCCGAAGTTTTTTTACAGAAAAGACAGCCCCACAATAGTCAAACGGCGATACATAAACAACTACCAGAAGAATAAAGTTTTCGAGATTAACTACATCGACGACACCTATATAGATGAAACGCTTAACCTCCAGATAATCGAACATATAAAATCCATTATCCATGACTATGATTTAATTATGGTCTCCGACTTCGGACACGGTTTGATAACCAAAGAGATTATTGCAGCCATGGAGGAGTTCTCTACAAAGGTTGCCGTAAATGTCCAGACAAACGGGGCAAATTCGGGCTATAATCTTATAACTAAATACAACCGCGTAAATTTCATATGCCTCGATGAGTATGAGGCAAGGCTGGCTGTTCAGGACAAGTTCTCTGTAATCGACGATATCGCAAGGGCGCTGATTGCCGAGGTATCTTTCAACCATCTGGTAATAACACAGGGCGCAAACGGCCTGATTTGTATAAACGGCAGCGGTGAAATAATTAAAGTCCCCGCGTTTGCAACAAATATTATAGACATAGTAGGAGCCGGGGACGCACTGTTTACATACGCGGCGCCGTGTTTCGCAATAGACATGCCTGCAGAGGCGGCCTCCTTTGCCGGCAATGTCGTTGGGGCGCTGGCGGTTCAGATAATGGGAAATAAAAAACCGGTGGAAAAACACGAAGTGCTTGAGTTTATAAACACACTCCTCTGCGAATGGATATGATAGAGAAAAGCGGCGCGCCGGATAAAATTAATCAGCTGCTTAGTAAGGCTGAAGCAATAAGAAGGTCGATATTCAAAATAATCTGCGAAGGAGGCGGCGGGCATATCCCCGCATCGCTGTCAATCGTAGAGATACTGGTTGCCCTGTATTACGAATGCCTGAAGATCACACCAGAGACGATTGGCAGTCCGGACAGAGACAGATTCATTCTGAGTAAGGGACACGCCTGTGTGTCGCTCTATGCGGTGCTTGCAGATTTAGGATTTTTTGATAAATCAGAACTCGGCAGGTTTGGCAGGCGCGGCTCGATTTTGGGGGGACATCCAGACATGCTTAAAATACCGGGCGTTGAGGCTTCAACCGGTGCCCTGGGGCATGGTCTTCCTTTTGGCGCTGGAATTGCCCTTGCAGGTAAGATGGACAACAGGGATTATAAAGTGATTGTCCTGATGGGAGACGGCGAATGTCAGGAGGGTTCGGTATGGGAGACGGCAATGTTTGCCTCTGCCCACAAGCTCGATAATCTCTGTGTGATAATTGACTACAACCGGTTTCAGGCGATGGACGCACTTGATAACATTATACCGGTCAGCCCGCTTGCAGATAAATGGAGCGCCTTCGGCTGGCAGGTAAAAGAGGCAGACGGGCATAATATTACAGAGCTGACAGAAATATTTTCTTCACTGCCCATTCACCCTTTAAAACCGTCTCTGATAATAGCGAATACCATAAAGGGCAAGGGTGTGTCGTTCATGGAGAATGTGCCTATTTGGCATTACAGGATGCCCAATGAAGAGGAGATGCGCACGGCCTGTGAAGAGTTACAAATAGAGGAGTTGAAAAAACAGGAATGAGAAACGCCTACATAGACGCCCTATATGAATTGGCTGGTGAGGACGATAGAATCCTTGCCCTTGTGGCCGACAACGGCGCCATTGTCTATGATAAATTCAGGGAGAGTTACCCCAACAGGTTTATTAATTTCGGAATTGCCGAGGCCAATATGGTGAGTGTGGCCGCGGGGCTTGCCTCGTGCGGCAAGGTACCGTTTACATATACTATTGCGAGTTTTCTGACGATGAGGGCGTTTGAGCAGATTAGGAACGATGTATGTATGCAGCGCATGAACGTGAAACTTGTGGGCATTGGGGCCGGGTTTGTTTACAGCAATCTTGGCCCGACCCATCACGCCACTATTGATATGTCCATAATGAGGGCGCTGCCCGGCATGACGGTGTTTTCGCCTTCAGGCCCTCTGGAGGCAAGGAAGATAACCAGAGAGGCCGCCCTAATTGACGGGCCGGTTTATATACGGCTGTCAGTTGGCGGCTCCCCTGAGATATATGAGGCCGATTATGAATTTGAAGCAGGGAAGGGCGTCATTCTAAAAGATGGGGGCGACGCGGTAATATTCACAACCGGCAGCATAACCCCTGAGGTGCTAAAGGCACACGGGCAGCTGAAAACACGGGGGATAAACGCGCGGGTGATTAATATTCATACAATAAAACCAATAGATAAAAATATAATCATAGACTCAGCCACAAAGACAAGCGCGGTTATCACGGTTGAAGAACACAGTATAATAGGCGGCCTCGGCAGCGCCGTGGCAGAGGTATTAGCAGAACACGGCATCGCGGTCAGATTTAAGCGGGTTGGCCTGAACGGGGTCTTCGCCGGGGGGTACGGGACATACGACGAAATGAAGGAACTCAACGGGCTGTCTGCAACAGATATAGTAAGGGAAACTATCGGCTGCCTTATACCAACTTGAGACCGTTGCAAAATTACTCCATAGAGAGATTCTCTGACGATTTGCCGTGGGGCATTGGGGTGTGAATTAGGATCTGCCCATGCCCTTATGGCATTGTAAAAAAGCCCCTCGTCACAACATCTCATTTTATACAACTTATTATTAAATTTGCTTGACTTTTTCTCTACCCCCCCCCATAATACACCATGCTTTAAAAGCCTATGGCAGAAGGGGGGAAAAGAAAATGTTTGCAGTAAAAAGTTACTCCCCGAAAGGAAACAGCAAGGTATCTCTGTTTATTCTAATCAGCTACGTTATAGCGTATTGGTTTAGTCCGATTTTTATAAGTAGTTTAAATGCGTACGCAAAGACGGTAACAACACCAGATATTAGAAGTAATATCAATAAAAATCCTGAGGACGCACTGATTCAGTTTACATCCGGCAATCACATCATAGGCTTTAAGGAAGACAAGGTATATGTAGCCTCAATGGATCATGCGCTGACAGTGGAATTTGTGGGAGCAAATAAAGTAACGCCTCAAGCTAATAGTGGAAAGACAACAGAAGGGAGAGCCGCAGCATTAGGTAAAGCAAGTTATGACAATCTATGGGATGGAATAACGTTATCCTACGAGTCAGGGCAAAAGGGGCTACTGGAAAGTACATATCATCTAAAGGCAGGTGCAGATCCCGATCTAATAAGATTGAAGTACAACGTGCCGCTATCGATAGACGACAATGGAAATCTGGTACTGAAATATAAAACCGGCACAATGCAGGAATCAGCGCCAATAGCCTGGCAGGAAATCGAGGGTAAAAAAGTACCGGTAGAAATAAGTTTTAAAGTCTCTGGAGAACGGGAAGCAGGTTTTAAAGTGGCAAAGCATGATGCCAGATACCCGTTAATAATAGACCCTGCCCTTACATGGAACACTTTTCTCGGAGGGGCTGGAATCGATGCATCATATGGCATGGCAGTAGATACAAGCGGTAACGTTTATGTTACTGGTTATAGCAGTGCCACATGGGGTTCCCCTGTGACGACTTACACTTCTGGTAATGACGCCTTTGCAGCTAAGTTAAACAGTTCAGGGGTACTCCAATGGAACACTTTTCTCGGTGGGGCTGGAAACGATTATGGACGAGGCATAGCAGTTGACATAAGTGGTAACGTTTATGTCACGGGTTATAGCTCTGCCACTTGGGGGGCACCTTTGACGGCTTACGGTGGTGGCGCTTATGACGCCTTTGCAGCAAAGTTGAACAGTTCAGGGGTACTCCAATGGAACACTTTCCTTGGAGGGGCTGGAACCGATCAAGGATATGGCATAGCAGTTGATACAAGCGGTAACGTTTATGTTACGGGTAATAGCGATGCCACATGGGGTGTGTCTGTGAGGGCTTACACTTCTGGTAATGATGCCTTTGCAGCAAAGTTGAACAGTTCAGGGGTACTCCAATGGAACACTTTTCTCGGAGGGGCTGGCGACGATCTCGGTTATGGCATGGCAGTAGACACAAGCGGTAACGTTTATGTCGCGGGTTCTAGCTCTGCCACATGGGGTTCCCCTGTGACGGCTTACGGTGGTGGCGCTTATGACGCCTTTGCAGCTAAGTTAAACAGTTCAGGGGTACTTCAATGGAACACTTTTCTCGGAGGGGCTGGAACCGATTACGGATTTAGCATAGCAGTAGACACAAGCGGTAACGTTTATGTTACGGGGCGGAGCAACGCCACATGGGGTTCCCCTGTGACGACTTACGGTGGTGGTTATGACGCCTTTGCAGCTAAGTTGAACAGTTCAGGGGGACTCCAATGGAACACTTTTCTCGGAGGGGCTGGCGACGATCTCGGTTATGGCATAGCAGTAGATACAAGCGGTAACGTTTATGTCACAGGTTATAGCACTGCCACATGGGGTTCGCCTGTGACGGCTTTCGGTGGTGTTCAGGACGCCTTTGCAGCTAAGTTGAACAGTTCAGGGGTACTTCAGTGGGACACTTTCCTCGGAGGGGCTGGAACTGATTACGGATATGGCATAGCAGTAGATACAAGCGGTAACGTTTATGTCGCGGGTTATAGCACTGCCACATGGGGTTCGCCGGTGAGGGCTTACACCGCTGGTAATGACGCCTTTATCGCGATGATTCATAATGATGCTTTGTCGATCAGGAATGACAACGTAACATACACACTGCCGTACTTAACTACCGCAGCTGACAAACCAGTCTATTGCCTTATAACAAACCAGACGAATGACAACGCGACGATACACTTTACCGTAAACGCAAACTCATCTGGTACCGCAAATCAAACGTTTCAGAATTATAATGCGCTTAGTAACTATGCGATTATCTATGCACGTCAGACGCGTATGTTATCTTTTGAGGGACTTAATATAAACCTTGACGGCTTGGTGATGGGGAGTGTATCTGTCATTATGACATCCGGGTCGTATGGCGGCAGGATTAGTCTTTGGCAGATGGGTACTATAGGCGGTTCAGGTTCAGCCAATTCATGGTCGTGTACAGATTTGCCTATGGCATGTTTTCAGGGCACCACTACCCCTAAGCGTAACCTCGTCGGGTATATGTGCTCTGACCAATATTCACCGCAGACGCCGATCCAGCATTTCACGTATTAAAACCAACACGCCGTCAAAGAAGTGATTCGGAGTCATCCTTCGACAGGCTCAGGATGATTCAAATTTGCTTATTTCTATAGAACTCATTTTGGTAGTGATATGCAATTGCCACATTAATCAAAATAAATAAATTCATAATCCCCTGTATATCCGAACTCATTATAAATCCAGATCCATTCCTGTGTTTTATAAAATGCCTCACAGGTGAGCGCCCAACACTGAAGATTAAACAGTTGCTGTTCGTTGTTATAACTTTCTACCGCGATGTACTTATTCCTGCCGACGCGCTCAATCTCTCTCAGGGCGTTTTTTAATTCGTAAATGTGCAGATTATGAAGTGTGGTTATGGAAATGACAAGGTCAAATTCTTTATCGCCGTAAGGATACGGCTCACTGGCATTGTAAACATGGAGACAGGGTCTTATCTCCTCTTTCGCGTTTTCTATGGCGTATTGAGATATGTCAAATCCAGCGATAGTACACTCCGGCAGGAGCTTTTTTAACTCGTAAAGAAGAAACCCTTTGCCGCAGCCGACATCGAGGATTTTAGCGTTTTGACCGAGATTATAGGTTTTAATTAACCCTTCTGCCGCCTGCCGCCACCTGCCGTCATACCTGTAGCCGCCGTAACCGTGTCGTCTGTCGCCATCCCAAAAGTCTTTATCGAAGCGCCTGGCAATCTTCATGCACTCTACCTTGCCATCATTCATTCGCGGCAGATATTCCCGTGCGGTCTTTTTGTGAAGCGGCGTTATTATATTTAAAAGTCTGCCCATTGAATGATTATAAATTATCTGTTTTAGCAATGTCTATGTGGCACGCAGGGCAAACGCATTAGAAATTTCATCCCTTATTTTTGTCATTCCGGCCTCATTTTGTCATTCCGGCTTGTCCGGAATCTGTCCTTATGCCTAAGAATATGCACAATCATCATGAAACTCCAACTACAGGGCAGATTCCGGACAAGCCGGAATGACGGAAAGAGGCAAGCCGGAAAGATTGCATAGGTATCTTCTGCTTTATTTTTCAAATGCGTTCGCCCTGATGAGGCGCGGTCTATGATATAATAATCGCATAATCATGCTGAACATAATACGAAGAATTGGGTTTTTAACAGGGTTTTCTAAACCTGTACAAGGGATTGTCATCGGCCTTTGTGCGGGGGCAATTGCCCTTGTTCTGGGGATGTTTCAGTTCGCGGCAGACCTTGAGCTATACACCGTCGATTTGAGATACAAGCTGCGTCCGCCGATTAAGACGCTCCCGGCATTAGGGTATATAGATTTCGACGACGCGTCACTGCGTCTTTTCGGGCCGTGGCCGTGGCCGCGTCTAAGACATACGGTGCTTGTCAATACCCTTCATTTTTATAACGCGAGGGCGGCGGCGTTTGATGTATTTTTTGTGGAAAGGGAACCCACGGTTTTCTATCCCTCTGTTCTAAAGAAATTCTTGTCTGGCAGTTCTGGCTCCAAGAACGAAAACGAATTCCTTCGCGTCCTTGACGATTCATTCAGAAATTATGACGAGGAATTTGCTGAGGCTATGACCAAATATGGAAATATTTATCTGAGCTACTACACGATAAGGGCATCCGAAGGCGCAGACAGCAAATCAAACGGCATAGTGCGGCCAAACGCGCCAAACACAGGATTAGACTTGCTTAAGAAAACCTTTCTGCCCATCCCCAAGGGGCTTAACTCCGGTGCCTTATACGCCGACATTCACATCGACGCGCCGCTTGAGGAGTTTATCACCGCGGCAAAGGGCGTCGGGTATGCAGAGCCAGTTCTTGACAGCGACTCCATTGTGAGACACTACACTCTCCTGCGCCGTTATGATAACTATATGACATACCCTGTTGTATTAAAAATGCTATCCAATATTATGGATTTTAAACTCTCTGAGATAGAAGTCGCCCCAGGGGAGCACATCATGCTAAAAAATGCCCTGCAATACGGCACAGATATGAGGCAGGACGTTAAAATCCCCATATATCAACGCTTCCAGATGCCACTGAATTGGGCTGGTGCTTTTCACGAGACCTACACGCACATCCCCTATGAACTCATGTCATATTTTTATGCCGTCATCAGGGCAAAGCAAATCGCCTCTGGATATACAGGAGGCAGTTACACTGAGCTGTACGACGAGATATACTCGTACTTAATGGAAGACACTCTCATCTCAGAAGACAATGGACGCGGTATTGCCGCTGAGATTACCTCCGCACTTTTAATCTCGAAATATATAGACAGGTCAATGAAAGAACCGGAAATTTATCGGCAATTAAAACCATACATTAACGAGGATACTATCGGAAGGGTATATGCCGTAGTAACGGCCTCCCTTCAAATCGAGAAAGAATTGAAAGAAAATCGTGGAGGCAGTGACCCTGCCGCGAACATCAAGGAAAGCTCGTATGCCCCGCAGATTGCAGAGGCGCTAAAAAACATGAAGTGGTATTACAGTAAAAACCGGCTCAAAGAAGCCTATCCATATTATTTCCCGAACGCGGCAACGCTTATTAAACAGGGACAGCCGGGCACATTCTCCCCCATAGACATGGAAGGCATGATATTCATGACAGGCCTGGCCGGGACAGGCACAATTGATCTGAACCCGACCCCATATGAACCCGCCGCCCCTATGGTGTCATTTCACCTCAATGCCATAAATTCCATACTCACGGGACAATTTCTGCACTCCGCCCCCACTGCGTACAACCATGCCGTTACCATTGCCTTGTCCATATTGACCGCGATAGTGGGAGTTTTGACCGGCGTCATAATAACTTCTGCCTTAACGGCGGCGGCAGCGGCAGCTTATACATTTCTCACGTACAAACTCTGGATTATGAAAGGATACCGAATAGATTTGGTCATTCCTCTTACAGGCATGGCCCTGGCCTATATAACTGTCCTTGTTACTCAATTTGTGAGGATGTTTTTGGAAAGGAAAAAGGTTAGGTCAATATTTGGTCAAATGGTATCTCCAGCGGTACTAAAGACTATGGAGGAAAACCCGGATAGTTTTACACTGACCGGACAGCGCAAGGCCGCCGCGGTATTCTTCTCCTCTCTAAACGGCATGGACGAGGCAATTCGTAAGGTATCGCCTCAGGAACTGCCTGCCCTTCTCAGCATTTACCTCTCACCTAATAGTGATATAATTATGAACTATGGCGGATATATCGATAAATATGAAGGGCACGTCATCATGGCGGACTTTGGTGTCCCGATAGACGATGAGTTGGCCGCGGTCAAGTGTGCCTTTAGCGCGATTGAACAAAGACTTGACTGTGCGGCGTTTAAATACTACGCAGAGGCCGCCTACGGACTTTCTGTAAGCGTGTCCATAGGGTTTAATTATGGTTATGTCTCCGCAGGGAATATGGGTTCAGAAGAGAAATTTCAATACACCGTCATGGGAGACCCCGTCAATGTGGCCGCCAGACTGATGGCGGCAAATTCTATCTACAACTCAGACTATGCCATCACAGGAGAGGATACCGTACCAGTCATATCAGAATTCGTTCACCTTCGTCTGCTTGACAGGCTCCTGCTGAAAGGAAAGACCAAACCGCTGACCATTTATGAGTGCATCGGCTGGAAGCCTGAGGCATATCTGAAGCTCCACTCAGGCAAACCTCTGCCCCCGTACTTTAAGGACCTCTGGATAAAAGCCCCTGCGGCTAAGATAATTGGCTATGTCCATCTGTGGGAAAGGATTTATAATAAGACCGCCCACCCGTTGGCAAAGACTATATGGGATTTTTTTAACGAATGCCGTTCAGTTGCAGAGCCGCTCCTGTATAAGAAAATGGCAGAGGATTTCTATAAAAAAATATCAGGCAACGGCAGCACATGGCATGAGATGATGGCCCTTGCCGGTGCCCCCACTGAAAACGACCTGACCGCCAGCAGATACTTCGGGGAGGCGCTTAAACTCTATTGGGAACGCCGTTGGGACGAGGCAATTGAGGTATTTGTAAAAAAAGTGCTGCAATATGCACCAAACGACGCCCCTGCGCGGTCTTTTATTAACCGTATAGAGTCATATAAAGAAAACCCGCCCCCGGAGCATTGGCAGGGGGAATTCATTCAGACAAAGAAATGACAGCTAAACTTTGGAATAAAATTGTTACGGGAAAAATCTCTAAGCCGCTCTTAATCGTCTTTGCCATCGGGACTATCATATCGCTTTTGGCAGCAGCGCTTGGCGGGTTAGGGGCCTTCAATAGGATTGAGGACACCGCCCTTGAGATTGCATTTTTAAAAAGGCCGCCGCTCAAAGCAGACCCGGCCATTATGAGTATCGACATTGATGATGAGGCAATTGCCACACTTGGCCGCTGGCCCTGGCCGCTTGAGAGACATAAATCTCTCGTTGATTTATTAAAACTCTACAAAAGCCGCTCGGTCATATTCACAGATATCGACATATCGAAGACTGCCCATAATGCGATGGAAGAAAGCGCCGCGTGGCTACTGAAAGACGCGATTAAAGACGCGTATATTAAGGGCGGCGGCGATATAATGAACGCGGCATTAATTGACAGCGGCGGCGACGCCTTTTATAACACACTGAAAGACGATGGAAAGGTCTTTTACACTATAATACTCCCAACGCCATGTGCGGCGCGGGCAGTTCCCCCGAAACCCAAACTCTCCGAAGGTATTCTTTTCTTAAACGGCATCAGAGGCGGCGGTTTTAACACTATCGTTATGGACAAGCAGGGAATGGTTTTCAGATATCCACTGATTGCAAGCTGCGATGATACACTCTATCCTTCGCTTGCGCTGGCGGCGGCGATAAAAATTACAAACTCGGACAATGTTACGGTTATCCCGGGCAAATTCGTCACGTTTGAAAACGCCAAAACCGGCAGAACCGCAATCCCTATCGACAATAAGGGGCAGATGCCGGTAAACTGGGCGGGCAGTTATAAGAGCACATTCCAGCGCATTCCATTGGGCCTTGCCGCCGGGTTTATCGTCTTTCAGGAGGCTAAGAATGAGCTGAGGAAATATGATTTGAAAACGATGCCAGACCCCCGCACCGCCCTCGACCAAGTCATTAAAGAGCTGAAAAAATACAATTACACATCCAAAGACAAAATCGAACTTACCGCGAATTTAGTGTATAATGCTGCTCTGATTGAAAATCACCTGAACTCCACCGGCTGTACCGTTAAAGATGCGATAGATTATTTTGGATTACAAGAGAACTGGACAAGGATTGGCAATCAAATAAAATTTAACAACTACCTGCTTGTAAAATATGACGAAACCGAAATGCCCCCAGTCTATGAAGACGTAATAAAGGAGCTTGGCTTTACGCCTGAGGAGGCCGAGGCGGCGATGCTCAAAACCTCCTACGACTTAGTCATGTTTCATCTTGGCAGCGACTCGATACCATTGGTAAGACCCCTCTATTTTGAGAGCGCGGAGCATGTGGTTGATGACAAAGTTCAGATGGTAAGCCCGTTGATATTAAAGGACAGGATAGTATTTTATGGACTTACGGCAACCGGCCTGACCTCACAAAACCCAACCCCGTTTATGAAGAGGCACCCGATGCTTGACCTGCCCATAAACGTGCTGAACTCCATACTGACCGGAAAATTTCTCCACGAACTGCCGCGGTCACTAAACTATGCGATAACATTCGTGCTTGCTTATGGGATCGTTGTGCTAGTGCTTATGGCTGCCCCGATAAGAAGCGGTGTGATAACTGTTTCAGCGGCGGCAGTGTATTTAGCGCTTTCATGGCATATGTTTACAGCGCGGGGCATGATAATGCCGGTATCAGAGCCTGTTTTTACTATAATCGGCGCGTATTTCGGCGGAGTTCTCTACAGGTATTTTAAGGAACGTAACGAGCGCAGGAAGGTCAGGCAGATGTTTTCCACAATGGTATCTCCGGAGATATTAAAGATAATTGAGAAAACCCCCGGCAAGCTGAACCTTGGCGGTGAAATCAGACGGGCGACGATGTTTTCGTCAGATGTCTCCGGGTTTACGACCATATCGGAAGGCGTTACGTCGAGGGAGCTGGCAGACATACTAAACGTCTATCTGACGCCTATGAGCAACATCATAATGAGCTACGACGGCTATGTTGACAAGTACGAGGGGGATGCGATAAAGGCAGACTTCGGTGTGCCGTTGAGTGACGCTGCTCACGCGTGGAAGGCCTGCTGGGCTGCCCTTCACCAACAGGAGGAGCTGTTCGTAGTAGGGCGCATGATACTCCTTCAGTATGGCGTAAAGATAACCGCCCGAATGGGGGTAAACACCGGAGAGGTGCTGGCGGGCAACATGGGTTCAGAGGGACACATTCAGTACACAGTCATGGGGCCGGCCGCAGCAGTTGCCGAAGAGCTTGAGCCGGCTAACAAACTCTTCGACACATGGATTATGATCGGACACGACACCTGCGAAGACGCCAAAGCCTATATCACAGCAAGATGCCTCGGCGAAATTCAGACCCATCACGGCACAGAGACCGTATATGAACTTGCGGGGTGGAATAAGGAAAAGTTTCTCTCATACTGGGAACACAGGCCAGTCCCCAAGCTCCTGATAGAATCTTTCAGTAAACTTAGACCTGAGAAGATCCTGGGCTATAACTATTATTTTAAAAATAAGACACTGCCGGAGCTGCCCATGCTGACTGAGATTCGAGAGCTGTTTTCTGAACTGGCAGCGCTTTCTGTCCAGTATATGCAGATACGGGATACCATCAATATTGTCTCAATCTGGCGCGGCATTAACGAATTACAGGAGCGGCTGAAGCCTTATGAAGCAATTTACGTCAATGATGAAGCACCGGAGACAATTCGTTATGAAATCGCGGAACTCAGCGGCGCGGCGGCGAATGAAACAATACCTTATAAGTCATTGCTCCTCAGCCAGCAAGTTACACTGAAACAGCTCATGGCATATATCGCAACACTTACCGGCAAAATCAGCAAGGCAGACACCGAAAACTTTTATGACATAGCAGACAGACTTTTAAAGGGCATCGAAAGCATAAACAAGAGGATTAATTGTGCCGGAGATCCAACGAGCGCATCCCTTTCGGAAAATCTTAAAGATCTGTTATTAAGGGAAGATTGGGAAGCCACCCAAACAGTGAATGACCTCACAACTCAATATCAGACAATCGAGAGGACAATTCGTGAGAGGTTAGGTAAGTTTGCAGATGATCTCAGGCGCGACCCACGGCAATACCACCGTTTAGTTGCAGAGATGTGTACGGTGCCGGAGGAAAGGCAGATGATGTTCAGGCAATTTGAGAATGGCCTGAGTTTATACAAACAACGAAAGTGGGATGATGCGCTGGATGCCTTCAAACAATGTCTCGAATTTTCACCTGACGACGGGCCAAGCAGAAAATACATAAAAGAGATTGAACACCTGAAGCAAACCCCGCCGTCAGAAGATTGGACAGGCGCGTTCAGCAATTCTCAATGAACGAAAATATCTTTCAATATTACTGGGTTACAAGTGTTTAGAAATATATTTTTCGCGATATTTTTAGTGTATATTGCTTATATATCAATGTCTTATACGTATTTTCATTGAGAATTGCTGATGCGCGTTTATTTGACTTGACAAACCGGAAGAAATTGAGTACAATGGATTATGCGAAAAGGCAAAACTAAGACGCCCATTACTAAGCCCGACCTTACATTAGAGGTAAAAAACTTTGGTCCAATCAGCAAGGGCAGCATATCGCTAAAGAACCTGACCGTACTGATAGGACCGAATAACTCTGGGAAGTCGTATATTGCAATGCTCGTTCATGCGTTTATAAAATCGTATTATAACCGTTTTAAAGCTGAAGGGGCTGAGCAATTATCGAAACTAAGTAACCCTGAATATGATAGGAACACAATCGAAAAGAATCTGACCGAACTGGAGAAGTTTCTCAACGCTTTCGCCGGAAATTCAAAAGATGAATTGGAAATTCCGAAAGAAATATCCGATCAGATTATTGACGAATTATATCAATATTATTTTAAGCATAACTTTATAGATGAAATAGAAACAATATTTGCATGTGAAAACAAAGAACTTGTAAGAATCGATGGGACATCGTACACAATAAAGATATTCTGTGACGGAAACGTCAGCGAACTATCCCAAGGACGTAAAAGCAAGTCTATGAAGCTGACAAACTCTTTTGAATACTTTAAATATAAAATAAGGGATAATGAATCCGCTCTCCCTAAAAAAGATAATAGTGAGAATATATTATCTTTATATAAGAAAACTATATCAGAAAATATGCATTTTGTAATGAGCGTAATTATATATAATTACAATCTGGAGCTAATCAGACGATCAACAACGCTGCTCAGTTACTACTTTCCAGCAGGGAGAACTGGCATTTTCCAGAGTTACAGAGCAATTTTATCGAATTCTCTAAGTAATTTTATATATTCGAGTAAATCTAAGACTGAATTGCCTCATATTCAATCTGTGGTATTGCGGTTGATATCTGATATTATTTCAATGTCGGATAAAGAAAGTCCTTTGTACAATATTGCAGTTGAGTTTGAAAAAGAGATCGCTAAGGGAGAAATATTTCTTAAGAAAGTTATTCCCACATCTATTCCTGAAATACAATATAGCTTTAAAGGAGCAACAATCCCTCTTCACAGGACATCTTCTACTATATCTGAACTTGCGCCTATTATTCTCTATCTAAAATATCTTATCGAACCCGGCAATATTTTGATAATCGAGGAGCCGGAGGCACATCTCCATCCCGAAAATCAAAGGCTTATGGCTAAGCTCCTCGTGAGATTGATACGAGCGGGAGTTTATGTGATTATCACTACGCACAGTGATTTTCTATTGGAACAGTTAAGCAATTATCTGATGCTTTCGTCAGTTCCAGAGAATAAGAAAAAACTTTTCGATATAGAAACTTATTTATCAGCTGATGAAATAGGGGCATATGTCTTTCAACAGGACAAAACTGGCGGTTACCAGATACGTGCAGTAGAAATCGACAAAGATGATGGTATCTCCGATGAGGAATTCTTAAAGGTAAATAAAGCTCTTTATGATGAGACAGTAAGAATAAAAGATGCCATAATGGAATAACGGATATGGTCGAAAAATCAGTTCTTAAATATATTAAAGAAAAATATGCTGATGCCGCAATCTTTGAAAGTAGTTGTTTTGACAAACCAGGGAGGCAAAAATGTGAAATACATCTTCAAAACTGTAAAGACTATATAATATTGAAAGGTGAAGAGGTACGTAAAATCTCAGGCAGTGAATCTAATAAGGTATGTGATTGTATGATCATTATTACAAATAAGAACAGAATTACCCACCTCGTGCTTGTTGAGATTGATGAAGGAAAAAACAAGAAACCTTCACATGCAAGGGAACAGCTAATGGGTGGATTTGATTTAGCAAAAAGTATTCTTCAAAACGACTACAATCCCATACAAGGAAATTATAAGAAAAAGTATATTTTCTTGTATAGAAAAATAAAAAGCCATAAATTAAGGGAGTTTAGGGAAAGCGACAACTATATAGATGGAAAACCTATACAGTTAGAACAATGCAACTATGCGTTTGACTGTACCTTGTACTAACACACATTCAGCCGCAATTGCCCCCGATTAATCCCACCCGACTGGGACTACCACTTCAACTGTCTGTTTAGCAGCTTATCGTAAAATTTCCTTGTCAGAAAACACTGCGTGTGGATTTCGTCGTCGTAGTATTTTGTCTCTATATCGAAGGGGCGTCTGCACTTACGTGGATTTAATTTCAGCGAACCTACTGCGAATGTCCACCAGTTGCCCGGATATGTCGCTAGGGCGGCAGTGTAGAGGTCAACCACCGGGAAGGTTTTCTTTAGCTTTTCCTGCATCTCAATTACTATGTCCTTGTGCAGGTGCAGAGATTCCGTATGCGTTACGAACATCCCGTTTTCTGTCATCGAGTTCTTTACCGAATCAAAAAACTCCTTTGTAAACAGTGTCCTTGCAAAGCCTATTACGTCCGTCGAATCCACAATCACTATGTCTATGCCGGTGGAGTTTTTTACGAACTCAGCACCGTCCATTGCCTTTATCTCAACCCGTGGGTCATCGATAGCCTTTGCCACATCGGGAAAGAATTTCCTCGATACGTTTATTACGGCTTCGTCAATCTCCACAAAATAGACCTTCTCCACCGTCTTATGCTTTAAGACCTCCCTGACTATGCCGCCGTCACCGCCGCCTATTACAACAACCCTCTTAGGATTGGGATGTGAATGCATGAGGATGTGGGTCAACATCTCGTGGTAGAAGAACTCGTCGCGTTCGGTAATCTGTACTATGCCGTCAAGGAGGAGCATTTTACCAAAAAAACGGTTCTCCATGACCGCTATCTCCTGAAATTTGCTCTTTTCCTTATACAGAATGGCATCCACTTCATAGGAGTGTTTTATTGGTGTGAACGGCTCCTCTTCGAGAAATTTAAACATCGCGGCCTCCTTAAGTATTTTTTAAACTATTACAGTCTTAGGGATTGTGCACCCGTTAAATTCGGACGCGTATGATATCGTGTATGCCCCGCCGGAGAGGATGAGTATAATATCGCCCACTTCCGGTTCGTATAACTGAACGTTTTTATCTATTACGTCGAAGCTGTCGCAGCTTGGGCCTGCCAGCGTCCAGTTGTCTTTAATGCCGGTAGTACTGCGTGTCTCGGTTACGTACGTATATTTTATCCCGCCTATGCTTTCCATAAGCCCGTTAAACACACCGGCGTCTATGTAGAGCCATCTGCCGTCAAGGCGGTCTGCCTTTCCCGTGACGCGCGCGACCATTATGCCCGCATCTCCTACTACGGCTCGCCCCGGCTCTAAATGGATGGCAATGCTGCCGTCTGAAAAGCGTTCTTTGATGAGTTTATTGATGTGTTTTTCGATGGCCTCTACGTTTAAGACGCTCTTTGTGTATTTAATAGGATAACCGCCGCCAATGTTTATAAGAGAGATGGTAATTCCGGCGTCCCGTGCCATGTCCGAAAGAAGGTGCGCCTTGTCGAGGGCGATGTTCCAGTTGTAGATGTTATTGCACTGAGAGCCGACATGAAAGGTTATTCCTATTGGATTGAGATTGTTTGCTTTGGCTTCTGTCAACAGCGTCAGTGCGTTTTCTACCTCAACACCGAATTTCTTGCTCAGCGGCCACTCGCTCCCTTCGTTGGGAATAGCAAGGCGCACATAGAGATTTGAGTTGGGGGCGTGTTGGGATAACTTTTCAATTTCTGCGGGGGAATCGTAGGAGAAGTACCTTACGCCGTAAGAATACGCGCTTTTGATAAAGTCTGTTGACTTGACGGGATTGCTTGATATAATCCTCTCAGGGCTGACCCCAAGGTCTGACAGGACGTTGAGTTCCCCTTGGTTGGATATCTCAAAACCAACGTCTAAGCCCGATAATAATCGTAAGACCTCAACCGACGGGTTTGCCTTGACTGCATAAAAGACCTTGCAGCCGTCGATTCCCCTGCCCACTGTGGAAATGTTGTGTTTAATCCTGTCGCCGTCCATAAGCAAAACCGGGGTCTTCAGGCCACCCGTATCGATATAGTTTAAGGTCTTAAGCAAGGTTGACTTGCCGACCAGCTTTGCCGCCGCGTCTTCTATTTTAAACGATTTTACCATTTATCTCCCGAAAGATGTTATTATAGCAGAACGCTAATGAATTCTTCACGATTATTATGAACATGGTTTATGACAATGAGTGTTGATTAGCGGTAAATTTAATTTGGGGAGCGTTTTAGATTTGGAACGAGTGAAAGATTTATTAGCCAGGCAGCGTTTTTTTCAGAGTGAGCATGTCATTCTGAAAAGATCATGGGTTTTTCCTATTGTGATATGGACGGCGCTTGTTTCCGTTTCTCTTGTCTGGAATTTATCTTCGATAAAACGGCAGTCATTTGCCATAGTCGAAGGACAGGCGCGCGTTATGTTCGGACTAATAGAAATGACACGCTTGTGGAACTCTCAGCATGGCGGAGTATATGTGCCAGTTACAGCGGATACTCCACCTAATCCATATCTCTATGTTGAGGACAGAGAAATCCTCACCACAAAAGGCAAAAAATTCACGCTCGTAAACCATGCATATATGATCCGCCAGATAGGGGAATTAGCAAATGAGTACGACGGCGCATTATTTCACATCACCAGCCTGAAACCAATCAGGCCTGGAAACGCTCCTGACGAGTGGGAGACCAGGGGGTTGAAGGAATTCGAAAGCAGAAATAAAAAAGAAACATTTGATCTGATAGAAACAGGTGCCGGCCGTTCATTCAGATATATGGCCGCGCTGTTAGTGAAAGAACCGTGTTTGCGGTGCCATGCAATGCAAGGTTATAAGGTTGGAGATGTGCGCGGCGGCATTAGTATTACGCTGAATGCGGATCCGGTATTTGAATCAATTCACACACAATGGAATAATGTTATCGCCTTGCATATAGCTTTTTTTATAGGTGTGTCTGTCCTGATGCTCTATTTTATATCCAGGCGGAGAAAGACCGATGAGTTACTGCGTGAGTCGGAGATGGTACTGCGTTCTATAACTCAGTCTGTAAACGAGGCGATTATATCGGCCGACGCCAGTGGAGAAATCATATTGTGGAACAATGCCGCGGAGACCATTTTCGGTTATACGAGGGAGGAAATTGTGGGCAGGAATATTACCGTTTTAATGCCGGAGCGTTACAGAGCTGTGCATATAAACAGTATGAACCGGTTCGTCAAAGAAGGCAGCTCCAACATCATTGGAAAAATCCTGGAATTGCACGGTTTAAGGAAAAACGATGAAGAGTTTCCTGTTGAAGTATTGATATCGAACTGGACAATAAAGGATGGGGTATTCTTTACAGGCGTCGTAAGAGATATTACGGAGCGTAAGAAGCTGGAGGCAAATGTCACCGAAAAGACAAGACAGCTATCCTCAATGGCCGATGACCTGAAAATAAAGGTAGCCGAGGGGATAGATAAATACAAGAGACAGGAGCAGTTAATCATCCAGCAGTCAAAAATGGCGGCGATGGGTGAGATGATAGGCGCAATCGCACACCAGTGGAGGCAGCCCTTAAATGCGGTCGGGGTCTTAATTCAGGACCTTCAGGATGCCCAAAACTTCGGAGAACTTGACAAAAACTACATGGACGATGCGGTTGAAAGGGCGATGGAGCAGATTCAATTTATGTCGGGGACTATCGATGACTTCCGGACATTTTTCAAGCCGTCAAAAGAAAAAACACCATTTAGTCTGAAACAATCATTTGACGAGATATGGTCAATTATTTCCGCACAGTTAAAAAATCACCAAATAGATTGTCAGGTAATATGCCGTTCAGGAGGCACCAATACACCAGACGTCGATATGCCATGTGACGCCATGACTGTAATTGGTTACCCGAATGAATTTAAACACGTTATCATCAATATAATAAATAACGCAAAAGACGCAATTCTCGAATGTATAGAAAAAGAGGCGTTATCGAGAGACGGCGGGAAAATCATAATGGATGTCTCCAAAGGTGATAATTCTGTGATAATCGTAAGAATAATAGATAACGGCGGCGGTATTCCCCCTCATATAAAAGAAAAGATTTTTGAACCATACTTCTCGACAAAAGGAGACGCCAAAGGAACCGGAATAGGTTTATACATGTCAAAGGTTATAATAGAAAACAACATGGATGGAAGGCTCTATTGTGAGAATATCGAAAACGGCACGATATTCGTCATTGAACTGGCACAGCATCTGTAAAGTAATATGAATTCAAATATTGATTTAGTAATAAGGGCAATAAACGATAAAATCAAAAAAAAGCGGAGGAGCGATAAAATACTTATAAAAACGATAGTGACATTGCTCATTGTTATGTTGCTGCCCGTTCTTTCTTTTGCCGATGTGCCCTCTCCTAACACTTATACCTTAAAGGCAAGACTTGCTCTGAAAAGTGAAAAACATCAGGTTTTGACGACTCTTCCATTCCATTGGAATATGAATATGATAACACCCGACAATAGCGGCAATGGATGGATTGAAAAAAAAGGCTGTTTAATATGGCTTCCGGGCGGAAAAAGGCGAGTGTTTAAGATGCCGCTGGAGATTTCGAAACTTAACGGCGGCAATGCCGGAAGACCCACGTTTCCCCGTGATTTTAAGGAGTTGTGGATTGAGTATAAAGACATAAGTCCTCAAACCCCGTGCGAAATAGGCGTTATGCTTAATTTTAATCCTGACGCTGATGTCAAAAAAGTTAAATATGATACAGCTATTGGTGGCAGCAAAGTCCCATTGAACATTGAAACCATTAATGTAGCTGGTTTGGATGATAAGGACTTGCGTTATACAAAGGACTGGCACTTTTCAAGTGACAATCTTTCAGTTATCAAAAAAAGGCTTCATAAAGACATCTCGACCATAGATAAGGCTAATCTTGGATTTTCTCCCGGTACTAAAATCAAAGCTATTTACCTGAGACTGGCGTTCAAGGATAGTTCAAGATCAGACGAAACAGTGATATGGGATAAATTGCCAAAGACTATTACTACGGACAAAGATGAAACAACAGTAAGCATTTGGCTAGGCAGGTATTTAAGAAAGAGCTATCCCAATGAGGGGAAGGTATTTATAGAGGAGCTTATAGTACATCTGAATAACCATATCGATCAGGTTGTCAAAAATCGTCCATTCAAGAGGCTTACTCTTATATGGAGTGAGTATTTACTCATGGCGGGTAAAACGGATGAAACAGACACAGAACATAAGACTATTAAAGTGGATATATCGGAGTTATCAGACATCTATGGAAGAGATGGAAGAGACGGTGGCGCTGCCCTTAAACAGGCGTCGTTATATGTAACTCCATCTAATGTCAATAGCTACTGCGGTCTTCGGCTTAAAAGAATAATGGCGGTGAACAGTTATGAAGGAGAAAGACCGGTAGTTATTTCAGCTATTGATAATATGAACAAAGGCTTTGGCGGACCTTTTATGGAATTGTCTGGCGATGATGACAATGTTGAGGCCTTGAAGTTTTTGAATTATCATTCCTTTGGTAATCTGAATAAGTCGAAGATTATGGAAATATCTGTTAAGCAAGGCCCTTTTGATAATTCCACCGGTATGAAAGAATCCTTAATGGACGGTCATAACGTTAAAATAACCACTACAGTTGCGAATAGTCCACATACTTCCATGAGTTGCTTTAAAGATAATGAACAGGTGAAAGAAAGAAAAGCGGCCGCACGAATAGAAATATTATGGTCAACCAGTATAATGATAAAAGATAATACGTATTTTATCATCAGGCTAGCTGGCGGTACTGAATTTGTGAAGTCCGGGGTGATGACCTTAAAGTCCGAAAGAGGAGAACAATTCAAAAGGGTTTTTAAGCCGGACATGCCACTGGATCTAACAGGTATCAGGGGCAGGATAACCGAAATCAGCCTCAATATGGATTTACACGAAGGCCCTTTTACTGTCAGGTTTAAAGATATGGCCTTGTTCAGCCCTGTTTCGCTTCCCCTCGCAGAGGCAATGGAGATACGACACCCGTTGGAAGTTACTGAACCGCTATACCCTGAGATTGATAATAAGTCTGGCACTATAGATGCCTCGCGGGGCATTCTCAATGGGGTTGTATTGAGAAGCGATTTAGCCAGAGGTTTTCAATGGAATACAAGGGTTGAAAATAAGACTGGTATCAGGGGCGTTCATCTTGACTTTATAAATAGCAGGACTGTAAACCCGGAAAGCCCTTGCTGGTTAAGCCTTACATTTATAGGGGAGCGTCAACGGTTATCGAGAGACGTTTGCAGTGAATCACTAAAGGGTCAAGTCTATATTCCCCTTCCCGATATATTTGCATATGGAGGTGCTGACAAACTTCGCTTAATTCAATGGAAACTCGATATGGGAAAGCAAATTGTCGATAACAGCCAACCATGGTCTTTCAATTATAAATTGTCAATAGATAGAATGGCAGGAATGTCAATAAGTGAGTTAATTACAGATGCTGCAATCCTTAGTGTTGGCGAAAAGAACCTCTACCCGATGAAGACAACGATTGATTTTACCACTGGACAGCTGTCTGCAGGAGCATGGTTGGATATGGGATCAATGGTAATTGATAACATAACGAATGACATAAAAGTACTTGACAATCCCTATGTAGAGGTAACATCATTCGTTGCTGAGCGTGTCTTTCCAGACGGGCAGCATTATATACCGGAATTTGAGGAAAAGGGAAAAGTCATCATGTCTCCATGGCCTCATAGACTGCTCAAAACAGGAATAGCCCTCTTCATTCTTGCTTCAGCTGTACTTGGATGGATTGATCGATGGTGGCAGAGGCTATGGCAAAATATAAAATACGGCATCGTGTTTATTAGGGGCTATTTAGGGATAATCAGAGAAAAAACATGGGCAAAACTCTTGCCGGGAAATTTACATAAAATGATATTTTGGATAGTTTTAAGCGGCGTAATGTATGGACTTAACCCTGAAGGAACGGCAACCAATAGCTCCTGTCTTAGTGTTGGCGGTCTGTTTGGATTTATGGCTTTCAGGAGCCTGTCGTGGTTAATGCGTCCAATGATAATCAGGCAATGGAGCGCAGCTGATCAAAGGATTTACAAAGAAAGTGGCAATGTTGATCAACGACAATTAAAATTACCGGCTGACGACAATTAAAAATCCCTGATAGAAGGAGCAAGTAAACTATCTAAGTTTTTCAGTAAGGAGGGACTTAGATGGTAACAGATCAACAGATAAGGAGGT
>JADFYO010000035.1 GCA_015233015.1 Nitrospirota bacterium
TCAGGCCCATTGGGTCGGGATTTGGCATAATCTTTAAGACCCTGTTGCCGCAGAGCCACACGCATATGTGATATACCGCGGTTGGGTCTATTATTGGTGTGCCAAAGAAATCCTCAAACACCGGCTCTAACGAATCATCCTGTGCGTTTGCCCATGAGAGGATTTGCCCTCCATCGATGTCGCCCCAGAATTCGAGGACTTCTATCTTGTCTTCTTTGCCGCCGGTGAATGGATTGTGTCCGGTCAGCGTAAGGCCGTCACCGCCTCTGTTTGTGGTCTGTTTTTGCAGAATGCCCTCTCTGTGGTCGCGTAATATTGCCCTTATGGCTTCATAGTCAAACCCCGGCACTCCGGCAAGTGCCGACATCTGCGATGTGGACAGCGTCAGGCGGTCTATCAAGTAGCCGTCGTCTATGCCTGAGCTTGACGGCGATGGGTAGATGTAAAACGGGGAGCGCCTTTCGTATTCAGGCACGAGGCGGTCGTCTATTACGTTTGTCCATGTTGTACCGTTGAATACTCTTCGGCGGACTTTTTCAATTCTCAGCACTGGGCCTTTGATAAATCCTGCCTTGTATGTGACCACGTCGTGGAGGAATTCCTCTATCGCTGTGTACCAGCCGCCCTGGCTGAACTGGGCGTCGATTTTTTCCTTCATCAGCCCTGCCGCCGCATATGACCTTTCTTTGAGTTCGGCTTCGGTGAGTTTGGGGTCGTCTTCTTTTTGCGGCAGTTCTGGCATGGGCGTTGGCTCAAGGTCCCATGGTATGTGGTTTGGCTGCACGAGTATGTCCTTCAGCCATGCCTCTGCGTCCCGGCATCGCGCGCCGCTTAAGAGCATATAGATGAGGCTCCCCCCCATGCGTCTGATTGCCCCAAGTTTTTCGGGGTCGTATTTACCTGCCCGCTGTCTCAGGCTTCTCATCATCTGCGCCTCGATTGGTTCCTTTGCCAATTTGGCCTGATGCCAGCAGTGCGTTACATAGGTGCCGATGCCTTTCTTGATTGTTAGTGCCGCGTTGTCAAAACTCATACGTTTCTCCTTTTGGATTAAGATTAAGACGCGTTACGTCCATGCGTCTTCGTTGGGTTTGGTTGTCTGGGGTGCTGCGCGTAATGGTGCGGCTGCGCCTGAGGGAAGGGGCAGTGTCTTCCTTACGTGTTTGGCGATTGCCGCCGCCATTACCCTGTCGTCATGCGCCCCTGTGTCAGCGTTGTATTTGCCGTCTTCTGTCTGGACATATGTCAGCATCTCGTCAAACGTCTCTGCCGAAACAATGCCGCTTGTGCCATCCCTGATTTCTGAGACGAGATTGTCAATAATCAGGTGCTTGTTTGATACGCTTGTCAGCCAGCCGAAGCGTTTTCTCGACTTTGCTGGCGGTTCTAAAACCATCTCTACATAAAGGCGTGGATATCTCTGCTCGACGATTTTGAGGATTGTCGTAAGGCCGTGATTGTTGCGCTCGGGAGCAAGCCATGCCGTGTTGTAGTATCGGCCTAAGTTGACCAGCAGTGCCCCGAAAAGGTCGGCGTCCATATGACCATGCCAAATGGCGGCCTGTCTGCCGGTTAGACGCTCCACTACAAAGGCGCAGGAAAAGTCGCCGCTCTGAAGCCCCTCGGCCACATCCGCGCCAATTACATATATGAGGCCATGCGCCGGCTCTTCCCATATCATAAGACGGCCATTCTTCGCTTCTGTCCATTTCATTGTGCCAAAGGCAAACTCACGGCGCGTCATAGGCGGTGGGGCAGAGGCCTTCAGATGCGCTATCGCATCTGAATCAAAGATGGATCTTTGTTTGCTTACAAATGCCTCGCGCGCGTTTGACGGGTACTCCTGTCTGAATACGTCCAGAGAACCGCCGCAGCGATTCTCGATGGCCTTTCTTCGCCACAGTAAATGGCCGTTTGTTATGCCGTAGAGGTGTTTTATGGCTGACTCGTCATGGGTAATGCCGGTACATTTGCCGGTTAATTTGTATTTTCTGAACACGTACCACGGGATAAACACCGCAGAGTAGAGATTCTCTCTGCTGCTGGATTCGTTTATCTTTGTACGGTACTGAGCATTTCCTTTTTTGTTCAGATATACTTCGTAAAAGTATCGTGCCTTAAAAAAACGTTCATAGAATTCGCCGGCCGGCCCTTTAGCGGTGCTTTCGAAGATTACTTCTGTGTCCTGTTCGTCGGGGACGCACTGAAGCACTGAGGTCAGGAGCTGCGACGCCTTCTGAACAGGCCACTTCGCCGTCTCCGAAAGCAGGATGTAGTGAATCAACTGCCCTGAGCCGAAGTCTGTCTTGTTCGCTGTGCCTACGCGTATGGCGCTGTCAAGGCCCTTTCCCGATGGGTGGTTGAATTCGAGGTTCTTACCGTTGTTGAAAAGTTCAGCTGGTTTGCAGCCGTTTGGGATGTGGCGCTGGAAGCGTTTAACCATTCCAAACAAAAAGTCCGTAGCCTCCCTTTCATGAGCAATTATAACGGCGGCACGGTTGAAATTAGTCGCCGCCTTCCAATAGAGCCGCCCCGCCGCCCATGTGCTTATTCCTTCGCGCCGCGCCTTGAGGATTATCAGGCGCACAGGACGCCCGCTTGCCCTTATGTCTATGACAATTTCCTCGAGGAGTTCCTGGATTTCATTTAACAAAAACGGTGCGAGCTTTCCTTCTGTGGTTTGGATTTTTAGGACTGCGCGGGCAAATGCAGGGAAGTCTTTGTATAGCTCCCGTTCTTTGTCGGAAATGCCCCACATCACAGGCCAGAGGATTCTTTCCTTAGTCGTCTTTTCCATTTTTTTCTCCTAAGACATTGAGGGCACTGCCCTCAAACTCCCGCAAGGAGGGTAACCCTCCTTGACCTCGTACTTAGAGGCAACAGATTAAATACGCATTTATTTATCATGATTACAGCTGAGGCAGCAGGCACTAAGGCCGTAGCACACCCTCTATATATGTATGAGATTCGCATGAATAGGGTTTTTACCCAGTGTTTATGCCGATCTCCTATTCGCATGAAACGTTGCGAAGGCATGATTCAGGTAAAAACGCCTACAATTATGTAGCTATGCTACAATATTGTATGATTGGTGTGTTTTGTCCGATGTTAGGATGTTTTCGTTTTGATATTTTATGTGGTTACAGTTATAATAGCGGCATGAGAACTGACGGTACTGTTTCTGAAGAAAAGAATGTTAATCTGCTTTACTGGTCTTTTTTTATCCTTACGATAATAGCTGTTGTTTTTGTGCGCATCAGGCTTCTTGGCATTCCATTAGAAAGAGACGAGGGTGAATATGCCTACATGGGACAGCTCATATCTCACGGCGTCATCCCATATAAAGAGGCTTACAGTATGAAACTCCCCGGCACTGCCTTTATGTACTATGTGATTATGTCTGTATTTGGACATAGCATCAATGGCATTCATTTAGGGCTGATGGCGGTAAATCTGGCAGTCCTGCCGGCGTTATTCCAGTTATCTAAACGGCTTATTAATGAGCGGGCGGCTATTGTTGCGACTGCCTCCTATGCGGTCATTTCTGTTAGTGTGCCGGTGCTTGGGTTTATGGCTCACGCCACTCATTTTGTTGTCTTTTTTGCCGTTTGGGGTGTCTATTCCATGGTTACAGGGGAGAAAAGGAAATGGCTTTTAGCGGTTTCGGGCCTGTGTCTGGGGATGGCTTTTCTGATGAAGCAGCATGGGGTTTTTTTTATTTTTTTTGCAGTTGCCTACCTTTTTTTTGTTCGGGACAGGCTTAAAACTTTTGTAATCGACGGCCTGGTCCTTGCGGTTATGTCGGTGGTGCCGTTTGCCCTTACCATCTTTATAATGTACAGGGGCGGGGTCTTTGCTAATTTTTGGTTCTGGTGTTTTACTTATTCTGGTAAGTATGTGTCGAGGCTGTCGCTGATGGATGGCCTTTCAGTATTTAAGATTATGGTATTGACTATGATTAAACACTTTACAATGTTCTGGATTCTGGGCGTTACAGGCTTCCTTATGCTTATTCTGGCACAAATTAAATTCCTTCCCTCGCGGATAGACGGCAAAAGGCTGTTCATCCTGCTTTTTTTTATTTTTTCTTTTTTGTCTATAACGCCGGGATTCTATTTCAGAGAACATTATTTTGTTTTAGTTATCCCTGCGATTTCGATTGCGGCGGCTTATTGCTCAGAGTTTCTTACTGGTGAGCTTATAAGAAAATTCCAGCGTAGAATATTCTATGTTCTTCCTGTTGCGGTATTATTGCTGACTATGTTATTTACATTTACGGTGCAGGGTGAATTATATTTTAAGCTGTCGCCTGAGGAGGTATGCCGCAATATCTACGGAGCGAATCCATTCGTCGAATCAGTTAAGATAGCCGAATATCTCAAGAGTCATGTAAAAGAAGGCGACAGGATTGCCATATTGGGTTCTGAACCTCAGATATTGTTTTATTCGGGAATTCCTTCGGCAACAGGCTATATATATATGTACGGTCTGATGGAAGACCAGCCATATAATCTGCAGATGCAAAAAGGAATGGCCGCCGAGATCGAAAAAGTCAGCCCAGCCTTTGTAGTCTTCGTAAACGTTCCTGCGTCGTGGCTTCCCGATAAGCACGCTCCTCTTTATATTTTCGATTGGGCAAAGAATTATACCGAGAAAAATTATGTCCTCACCGGCGTCATAGATATGATTTATTATGATAATATCGTTTATAAGTTTGACGCTGAGGTATTTAATTATAAGCCACAGTCAAAATACTATGTATGTATTTTCAAGCGAAATGTATTTTCAAACGAAAAAGCAGAGGTGGACATGAATAAGAAGGGCGGCGATGGACATGAATAAAAAGGGCATAAGAGTAGTGCCGGCACGAAATTCAGCCGGTCTTGTCCTGGCTCACGATATAACGGAAGTCAGGCAGGGTGAATTTAAGGGCAGGGCGTTTAAAAAAGGCCATGTAGTTACAGAACAAGACATTGAGCACCTTGAGAGGCTCGGCAAGGAAAACCTGTACCTCCTTGACATAGGAGCAGATGAACTCCACGAAAATGACGCGGCCCTCTCCCTGGCTAAGGCATTGACAGGCAATCAGACAAGCGGCGTTTCATTCGATCCTGAACCTAAAGAAGGGAAGATAACCCTTGTCGCGCAAATCGACGGCCTGTTTAAGGTTGACAAGGACGCTCTTTTTGAATTTAATATGCTTGGCGATGTGATGTGCGCGACCCTTCATACGAATACCGTAGTGACAATAGGCCAGATTGTTGGAGGCGTTCGCGCTATACCACTCGTAGTGAAGAAAGAACTCATCGGGAGGGCGGTCAGCGCCATATCAGATACTGCGTTAAGTAAGGATACGCTTGAAGGGCAGCCGCGCGCGGTATTGTCTGTGCTGGGGCTGAGGCGGCCAAAGGCCGGAGTTGTCATAACGGGAAACGAGGTTTTTACGGGGAAGATACAGGATTCTTTTTTGCCGGTGGTCAGAAATAAGATACGACAATATAACGGCGTAATCGTCGGGCAGCACTTCGCTCCAGACGACGAAGGGTTTATTGCAGAGCGGTTGATGGCACTTGCGGCAGGGGGTGCAGATTTACTGATAACCACAGGGGGGCTTTCGGTCGATCCCGACGATGTTACCTCGGCTGCTGTTCGCAGTCTGCCGGTTATGGATGTGTTTTACGGCACTGCGGTGCTTCCCGGTGCGATGTTCATGATTGCATATATGAAAAAACCCGGTGATAGCGCTGACCTGATTCCAATACTATGTATGCCGGCGTGTGGGATGTACCACAAGATAACGGTATTTGACCTGTTGTTGCCGCGCGTTCTGGCGGGTGAGTATATTGACAGGCAGAAGCTCGCCGAAATGGGCCACGGCGGCCTGTGCCTGAATTGTAAGGAGTGCAGGTATCCGGTTTGTCCATTCGGGAAATAACGGCAGACTTGGTTGACAGACTGTTGATACCCCTTGACATGTACGGCTCTTTGTCGTGCAATATAGGGGATAGGAGGTAAATGCTATGCCTTCAACTGAAATTGATAAATTTGGCTCGAAAGACGGACGTTTGGAAGCCAGGATCAGCAATGAGCAAAAACGCCTGTTCAAACGGGCTGCGCAACTGCAGGGCAGCACATTGACCGATTTTGTGGTATCTACGCTGCAAGCCGCGGCAACGAAGGTTATTCAGGATCATGAGGTCATGTCACTGGTTGGACAAGACCGCGAAATATTTGTTTCGGCACTGCTGAACCCCGCATTACCATTTGGCCGGTTAAAGAAAGCAGTAAGACGGTATAAGAAAAGCATGGATTGATGTGCCGGCAGCGACAAGGCCAAGTCCTTCTATGAGCATTTCCAGTTTATATCGCTGCTCAATCATTCGCACCGGCTTTTCCTGCCTATGGCGGCCATTAGGGATTGTTTCGCCGCATAGCCCGGCATCCTCTAAAATGGCCACAATCGGATTTATTCAGCTGATTAAAAAATTGTATAAAATTTACTATAAACTTTTTCGACCATTCTTCCGATAAGTGCTTTGTGAGCATGAACGGACAGCTAGATTTTAAAGACAAGGTACTCGTCATAGACGACGAGCAGGCAGTCCACGATCTGATACATAAACACCTGAGCAGTGATGGACAGGAAGTATATCACGCCCTTAACGCGGAGGCGGGGCTTTCGATGTCCGGCAAGCTCAGGCCGGCAGTTATTCTCCTCGACATGAACATGCCCATTATGGACGGGCATGAATTCCTCGATATATTTCGGGAAAGATTTCTTTTCCCATGTTCCATTATCGCAGTTGCCGGACCTGCCGGCGATGTCAATTTTGAAAGATGTTTTAAGAAAGGCGTTTCGTCCTTCCTTCATAAACCATTCAATTCATACGAGTTAAGGGCAGTGGTTAATAGCTCTGTAAATATGCAGCGCTTGCAGAGGCCTGTTACGGGAGAGCTGTCGCAGAGGAAGGCCATAAAGTCCATAGAGGAGAAACACCTGCGGCTTCTTGACGAGTTTGAGACCATATTCGATAATGCGCCGTTTGGTCTGGCATATTTAGATACAGAGTTTAATGTCTTTAAAATGAATCGATTTCTGTACGATTTCACCGGATTTAATCCCGAAGATATCATCGGCAAGCCTTGTTATGAAACCGTTGGGGAATTCGCAGCCGATAACGCCAAAGGCGGCAATGTAAGAGTGTGCAGCTTCTGCAATAAAGCGGAGGTCTTTATGACCGGCGAGCGAACCACTTTTGAGAGGCCGTTAGGAGATCATTTTTTAAAGGTTACAACAGTCCCGCATTTCTCAAAAAACAGGTCTATCGACCACTTCCTCGAGGTCGTCGAAGACATAACATGGCAAAAAGAGGCGGAGGAGAAAATTGTACGCCACTACCAGATTCAGGGCACTATTAACTCTATTTTACAGATTTCCATAGAACCTATTTCTCTTACCGATGTCTTACAGCAAGTGCTTGACCTGGTATTGTCCATCCCCAGGTTCTCTCTTAAATCCAAGGGTTCGATACATTTGATGGACGATAAGGCGCGGTCACTCACTCTGATTGCCCAGCATAATTATACCGAAGTTCAGTTGAAGGCCTGCGCTACTGTCCCTCTTGGGGTATGTCTTTGTGGTGCCGCGGCCAATACCGGTGAGGTTGTCTATTCAGAAATGGTTGACGCCCGCCACACTATAACGTATGAGGATATAGCCCCTCACGGACATTACTGTGTCCCCATTGTCAACGATAATAAAGTGCTTGGAGTATTAAATATATCTATTCCCGAAGGCCACAAGAGAGAAGCCGGCGAGGAGGATTTTCTGACCGCCATTGCCAATACGCTTGCCGGCGTGATTGTGCGTAAACGCAGCGACGCCCAAATATTAGAGCGCGAGGAACATTTCCGCTCAGTCGTCGAATCCACAAGAAACGCGATTATTACGATAAACAGCGAGGGCAAAATATTTTTCTGGAATAGGGCCGCCGAAGATATTTTTGGCTATACCTTTAATGAGGTCAAAGATAAGCCTCTGACGAAAATAATACCTGAGAGATTTCAGGAAGATCATCTGAAAGAGATTAACAGGGTTATGAAGACCGGGAAAACCCGCGCTATCGGCGAAACCCTGGAGCTATACGGCCTGAGAAAAGATGGAAGCGAATTCCCTGTCGAATTCTCCGTAGCCAGATGGGAAGCAAGCGTGGGTACATTCTTCACTGCCGTCTTAGTCGATATAACAAAACGTAAACAAGCGGATGCAAACCTGGCCGAGAGTTTTGACAATCTGAGAAAGGCCGTCGGCGGCATAATTCGTACCCTTTCTATGGCCGTAGAGGCAAAAGACCCCTATACCGCCGGGCATCAAAGAAGGGTTGCCGACCTTGCAAGGGCAATAGCCACCGAGATGGGACTATCGAAGTATCAAATAGAAGGCGTGCGTATGGCCGGCGCCATTCATGACCTCGGTAAAATATGGGTACCAACTGAAATCCTCAGCAAACCCGGCAGGCTTCACGAAAGCGAATTTACATTGATAAAAAACCATTCACATGTGGGTTTTGAGATCCTCAAGACAATAGATTTCCTCTGGCCTATCGATCAAATGGTACTGCAGCACCACGAAAAACTTGACGGCTCCGGCTATCCTAACGGCCTCAGCGGAGATGAAATTCTGATAGAGGCCCGTATTATATGCGTTGCAGACATCATAGAGGCCATGTCCTCTCACCGGCCATATCGTCCATCGCTCGGCATGAATATCACAATGGATGAGATAGTCTCAAACCGGGGCATTCTCTACGACGCAGATGTCGTGGACGCCTATCTGAGATTGGCATAAGCGGCTAAACGTGCCAAAACATCCAGTTATACCGAAATGCGTTCATAGAAATAAGAAGACTTGAATTGTCCTGAAACAATCGAATTGTCCTGAAACAATCGAATTGTCCTGAAACAATCGAATCATCCTGAAACAATCGAATCATCCTGAGCTTGTCGAAGGATGCTCCTTTCTTTATCATTTCCCCATAAATCGGCAATCCTTCGACAGGCTCAGGATGATTCTTTAACATGATAATTGTTACTTCTATGGTTGCAACGTCGTATTAGGGAAACATAAAGATGAACATGTGTACATTTTTATCGGGGTAACATCACCTGTCGAAAATTACAAGGCACTCACAGCTGTAACTAATGTCACATAATAATTTAATCTTGTCCGGCTATGATAATTTAAGTTTACATGCCGTGAATTACTCATTTACATTTTAGGTAAAACTATGGTAAATTCGTAACACACGCTGTATTAATTTTGGGGAGGTAGAAAATGAAGACTGAAGAAGGGTTTCTTGATATTGGCGGCGGCAAGATATGGTATCAAATATGTGGTGTGGATAAGCGGGGTATTCCACTTATCGTTGTTCATGGCGGTCCCGGATTTTCCCATGATTACCTTGAACCCTTAAATATGCTCAGCGATGAGCGGCCTGTTATTTTCTATGATATGACAGACTGCGGGAATTCCAGCAAGAGCGATGACCCGTCAAGGTGGTGTGTCGAATATCTGGGCCGCGAACTTGCAGAGGTGTTAGCGGCGCTTGGGCTTAAACGCTGCCACGCGTTAGGGCATTCTTTCGCCGGGGCGGTTGTTGTATCCTGTCATCTTGATGCAAGATGTGAAGAGATAACAAGTCTGATACTTGCCAGTCCACTGTTAAGTGGTCAGCTGTTTAGTGACGATATTAGAGGTGCCATTGAGTTGATGCCCGAAGATCAGGGAGTAATTCTCCGTGCAGCCTGCAACTCCGATATGTCTGGATTTACTCAGGAGCAGCTTGAGGCAGCGGCGTCTGCCTACTATAAACGTTTTTATTGCCGGTTAGAGCCATGGCCAGAATGTCTTTACAGAAGTATCGGGAAACAGAATCGCAGTTTCTTTAATCATATGGCAGGCGGGGGCTTGTTTAACTTCAACGGCAATCTCAGAAACTATGATATAACTGATAAACTTGGGGCAATTAAAGTTCCGGTTCTTTTAACGTGGGGCGCTCACGAATGTGTTAATCCTGATTTGGACGAAGTAGCGTTATATAACAATAAAATACTGGGTGCGCGTTCAGTAGTCTTTCCCGAATCCGGCCACATGCCTCACCTTGAAGAAACAGAAGCATATTTAAAGGCAGTCAGGGATTTTCTCAAGGAATCCGAAACTGGCATGAAGGCATGATACAGGCAAGACAAGACAGTAGTCTGAAATTGAAGGAATCATAGAACATGGCAGCGGCGGTATTATCGAAGATAACGGCTCCGGATCTTGACAGGGTTATAGAGCGGGAGTTGTGTTTTCGTACCATAGACAAGTCCCTGCATAAGCGGGTCGTCTGGGTATCTGCCCCCGGCGGCTCTGGAAAGACCACATTGGCAGCAAGCTATCTTAGAAATCGCGGCAATCCCTTCATTTGGTATCATATGGATGAAATGGACATTGACGCGGCCTCTTTTTTCTATTATATGAGCCTTGCCGTTACAATGCTGCCGCGCCAAAAGAAACAAATAACGCTGCCGGAGTTTTCCTCTGAATATTTTAATAATGTACAGGGCTTCGCCGCGAGATATTTTAAACAACTATTCTCCGGTATTAAAGAATATAACGGTTCAAAGGAAACTAATGCCCCGTTTGTAATCATTTTCGATAATTATCAGAATGCCCCCGTGGATTCGATAGTTCATGACCTAATAGTGAGAGGACTTTTTCCCATGATGCCAGAGGGATTTGCCGCTTGCTTAATAAGCAGGGGTGAGCCTCCAATCGAATATGCGGAAATCAGGAGAAACGACGGTTTGGGCCTTGTCGAATGGAATGATCTTCTATTTACCCTGGATGATACCTTAAGGCTGGTCAAGGCATCTACGAAGACCGGGGTGCCGGATGATGTAATCAGGCAGTTACACAAAAAAATGGACGGCTGGGTGGCTGGACTTACTTTAGCAATCGAAAGAGGCGACCTTGCGTCTTTTATTACGCATTTTGAAAGTACGGGTGTAAATGAGGCTATTTTTGATTACTTTGCCAGTGAGATATTAGAAAGTGCTAAACCAGTAGAGCGGGAGTGTCTGCTTAAGACCGCATATCTTAAAGAGTTCAGCCTTCCAATGGCAGAAAAATTAACCGGCTGCAGTCAAACCAATAAAATATTGTCAAAGAAACACCGCCAGTTTTTTCTTACCCAAAAACAGACAGACAGCGGCCTGATATTTCAATATCATGATTTGTTCTATGATTTTTTACGTGCACGTGCAAAAGAACACTTCACTAAGCAGCGCGAAAGTGAGATTGTAAACAAGGCCATCGATATTTTAGAAGAGAACGGACATTTCGAGGCCGCCGCCCAACTGTGCATAGAAACTTCTGACATAGAAAAACTTTCATCCCTAATGCTTAAGCACACCGCGCCGATGATTGCACAGGGTAGAGGCGCTATGTTAGAGAAATGGTTTACCGCGATTCCCAATAATTTTATTGCAGACCAGCCGTGGCTGCTTTATTGGAAAGGTATGACCAAGCTGCAAAGTAATCCCAAGTTGGCGCGTGAAAGTCTTGAGGCTGCGTACGCGAAATTCAAATCTGCAGATGACCCCGAAGGTTTATTTTCGGCGTTTTGCGCCGTTGTAGAGACGTTTATTTATGAATGGAAGGATTTTCATCCTCTGGATAACTGGATTGATGAATTTGATATAATGGCGAAACGGTTTACGATTGCCTCCACACCGCTTTTTTCACCTGAGCTTAGAAAGCGAATAACTATAAGCGTATTCTCCGCGCTTGTGTTCCGGCAGCCAAATCATCTGAACATGCCTTACTGGGAGAATAAGGCGTTGAAGATATTACGTAGTTCCCAAAATATTATCCAGCTGATGTCGCTTGGGCATACAATAATTCTTTACTATCTCTGGACCGGCAAAACATACAAGGCCGGTACTATAGTAGATATGCTTTCTCCTGTTATTGAAAAGACAGAAGGACATGTATTACCAAGATTAATGTTCTACAGGTCAAAATCGTTATATCTTTGTTATATTGCCTCATATAAAGAGAGCCAGATGGTTGTTGATGGTGCCTTAAATCTTGCAGAAGAGTACGATATGCACATGCTGGATTTAATGTTTTACGGTATGGGTATTTATAATTCCATCCCCGTCGGTAATAATGAGATTGCGGAAGATAATCTCAGTAAAATGGAATCCTCTATGAACAGCGTTCAGTGTTATGCACAGATATTGTATAATAACATGGCCTCGCTGGTAGCCCTAAGCCGTGGAGATTACTCTTCAGCTATTGAACACGATGAGTTAGCAGTAACATTAATGTTAGAAGCCGGATTACCTTTATCAGTTGGAATTTTTAAAATGATGTTTGCGTATGTACTAATTGAAGCCGGACAGTTTGACAAGGCAAGGCATCAAATAAAAGACTGCCTTAATCTCGCCGCTACTAATGGAAGTACGCCTTTCTATGAATATACAGGCCAACTGTATGAGGCCATGATAGCCCTCTATGAAAATGACGAAGGGCAATTTGCCAAAAAACTTACAAGCTCCATTATAGTTTCAAAAACTATGGGGATGAGGTACACTTGCTCGCTGCAAAGCTCTATGAAACGTCTATGTACGGCAGCCCTCGAAAGAAATATCGAACCGGCCTTCATTAAAGATTGGATCAGAGACCATAATATTACCCCCGGAGACTATAAGCATGATAACTGGCCTTATCCCATAAAAATCCATACTCTTGGGAGATTCGCAATAGAAATAGACGGCAAACCAGTCAAATTCACGGGCAAAACGCAGAAAAAGCCACTCGAAATGCTGAAGGCGGTCATAGCCCTTGGAGGAAAAGATGTCGGCATTACGCAGTTGTCAGACGCCCTATGGCCAGACGCCGACGGCGACGCGGCGGCAACATCTTTTCGCACGACCATGCATCGCCTTAGAAAACTCCTCAGTGCCGATTATGAAATAATTCTTTCGTCTGACAGCTATATATCTGTTAATCCCGACTACTGCTGGATAGACGTGTGGGTCTTGAGGGATATTATAGATGAATTCAAAAAAATGATAGCGTTACCGGACGCCGCACAAAAAACATACGAACTATTCAACAGAGCCTCAAGTATTTATAAAGGCGGCTTCCTTCCGGGTGAGCAGGAACATTCGTGGGCCGAACACTATAGAGAACAACTGAAGGATGACTTCGTCAATCTTTGTAGTAAGGCCGGGACATTTTACGAGGGTATTGGTGACTGGAACAAAGGCATAGAGTGTTATAAATCGGCGATAGAGGCGGACAACCTTAGGGAGGAGTGTTACAGGCGCACGATAACATCTTACCTGAGGGCCGGGTTGAAGCCGGAGGCCATTGCCATATACAACAAATGTAAGCAAACACTTAAAACGCAATTGGACGTCAGCCCATCTGCGGAGACAGAGAAACTGATGAAGCCGATAGTGAAAGCCGAATGACCGCTCAAATATATTTATTTTCACACCCTCCTGATGTGTAACTCATATGTAACATCTCATGTGTTACAATGGTTCGGCGTGTGGATTAATTATTCGGCAGGCGATTTATGAAAAATACAGAACTTTATTGAGGAGGAAATGAAGATGGGGGGATTCAAAAATTATTTTGTCATCGTTATCATGCTTATCACCATGCTGGCTGCGATCGATTGTCAGGCGGTGGATCCTTTTGAAAACAATGTCGGTCTTTTATCACAGCCGAATGAGCTTTATTTGTGCGTATATCCCACATTTTATTCGGCATCGAAGCTAAAGGACAGTTCCGGCAACACAGTTACCAATGATCTCGGCGCAAGGGTTTACCAATCCACATTGAGGCTTAGTTATTATAATCAATCCCTGTTTGGAAATGCGCTTACGCTGGGTGCGGTGCTTCCCGTGGGAAGAACAGAGCTTTTAGGCAGCTCGGACGCTGGTATAGGCGATGCAATGTTTGTAGTCGGCTATTGGCTCGTCGATGACAAGGCTTCGGGGACATATATTGCTGCAGGGTCTTACCTCGGCGTCCCGACAGGCTCATATAACAGTAACAGGATTGCAAACATGGGTCAAAACGTATGGCAAATAATGCCAACCGTGGTTGCGGCCAAGCAAATAGACAAGCTCGATATGGAGCTTACCTTTAAGTACGATATGTACACAGAAAACAAGGCCACGGGCACAAGAAACGGTAACGCGGCGATAGTCGAGAGCTACACCGGTTACTTTGTGAGGCAGGATATGCTTTTGGGAGCACACTTAAATGCCAATTTCGGGGCAGACAGCTATGTTAATGGCATCAGAATCACCAATACCTCTGCACATATTTTTCAGGCTGGGCCGTCGATTATGTGGGTATCAGGGAAGTTCAGCGCACTTTTGGTTGGACTTGGAGATTTCGCCGCAAGGAATGCCGCTCAGGGAGTGACAATTTACGCGAGGCTGGGGTATAAATTGTTTTAAGACAAGACGCAGTTCTTAACTCTAAGGAATCATAGAACATGGCAGCGGCAGTATTATCGAAGATAACGGCTCCTGACCTTGACGGGGTCATAGAGCGGGAGGCGTGTTTTCGCGCCATAGACAAGTCCCTGAATAAGCAGGTTGTGTGGATCTCTGCCCCGGGCGGCTCTGGAAAGACTACCCTTACCGCAAGCTATCTCAAAAACCGCGGCAATCCCTTTATCTGGTATCATATGGATGAAATGGACATTGACGCGGCCTCGTTTTTTTATTATATGAGCCTTGCCGTTACAATGCTGCCGCGCCAAAAGAAACAAATAACGCTGCCGGAGTTTTCCTCTGAATATTTTAATAACGTACAGGGCTTCGCCGCGAGATATTTTAAACAGTTGTTCTCTGGTATTAAAGAATCGACCGATTCAAAGGCAACTCACGACCCGTTTGTAATCGTTTTCGATAATTATCAGAGCGCCCCAGCGGATTCAATCGTTCATGACGTCATAGTAAGAGGACTTTTTCCCCTGATGCCGGCGGGATTTGCCGCTTGCGTAATAAGCAGGGGTGAGCCTCCGATTGAATATGCGGAAATCAGGAGAAACGACGGTCTGGGCCTTGTCGAATGGAATGATCTTCTATTTACCCTCGACGACACCTTAAAGCTGGTCAAGGCTTCTACGAAGACCGAGGTGCCGGAGGCAATAATCAGGCAGCTGCACAAGAAAATGGACGGCTGGGCTGCCGGATTGACTTTGGCAATTGAAAGAGGAGACATCGCGTCTTTTATTTCCAATATTGAAAGCACGGGTACTGATGAGGCCATATTTGACTATTTTGCCAATGAGATATTAGAACAGACCGAACCCGTCGAGCGTGAGTGCCTTCTTAAGACCGCGTATCTTAAGGAATTCAGCATTCCCATGGCAGAGAGATTAACCGGCTGCGGGCAGACCTATAAGATATTATCAAAGAAGCACCGCCAGTTTTTTATTACCCGGAAGCATACAGACAGTGGACTTATGTTCCAGTATCACGATCTTTTCCATGATTTTTTACTATCTCGTGCCAAAGAACACTTCACTAAGCAGCACGAAGGTGAGATAACGCGCCGTGCCGTGGATGTTTTAGAGGAGAACGGGTATTTTGAAGCTGCCGCCCAACTCTGCATAGACACTTCTGACATAGAAAAACTCTCGTCCATTATGCTTAAGCATACCGCGCCGATGATTGCCCAGGGACGTGGCGCTATGTTAGATAAATGGTTTACCGCTATTGCCGATGATTTTATCAAAGACCAGCCGTGGCTGCTTTATTGGAAAGGCATGACCAAGCTGCAAGCCAATCCCGCTCTGGCGCGTGAAAGCCTTGAAGCCGCATATACGAAATTCAAATCAATGAATGACCCTGAGGGTTTATTTTCAGCGTTTTGTGCTGTTGTGGATACGTTTATTTATCAATGGAAGGATTTTCATCCTCTGGATAATTGGATTCAGGAATTTGATATAATGGCGAAATTATATGATTTTGCATCCACACCGCTCATTTCACCAGAGCTTAGACACCGGACAACCATAAGCATATTTTCGGCGCTTATGTACCGGCAGCCAGGGCATCCAAGAATATCCTACTGGGAAGAGGAGGTTTTAAAGATATTACGCGGTTCTCAAAACATTATGCAGCTTATGTCTCTTGGGCATACTATCGTCATTTACTATCTATGGACTGGCAGAATTTACAAGGCCGGTGTTGTAGTAGATATGCTGTCTCCAGCTGTTGAAAAGACAACGGGACACGCATTACCAATATTGATGTTCAACAGGTCAAAATCGTTATACCTGTGTTATACCGCTTATTACAAGCAGAGCATGATGCTTATAGAGGAGAGTTTGAAGATTGCGCAAGAATATGATATTCACATGTTTGATTTAATGTATTACAATATCGGTATTTATAATTCCCTCTCTGTTGGCAATAATGAGATAGCAGAAGAATATCTAAAAAAAATGGAATCTGTTATGAACAGTGTGCAGAGTTTTACCCAAATTTTTTATCATCACTTTACCTCACTTGTGACACTCAGCCGTGGAGATTACTCGTCAGCTATCGAGTACAATAAAATAGCAATAGAATTACGTACAGAAGCCGGCATCTCCTATACGCCTTATGAATATAGTCATGCGTATATATTGGCAGAGACTGGACAGTATGAGAAGGCAAGGCAGTATATAAAAAAGTGCTTTAATACAGGGGCTGTTAACGGAAGTACGCTCTTCTTTAATTATACTTGCCCGATGCTTGAAGCATTAATAGCCTTGTACGAAAATGACGAAGTACAATTCGTCGAAAAAATTACAAGTGGCATTGGCGTTTCAAAGGCAATGGGGATGAGATTTACGGTTTTTTTGCAAAGCGCCATGAAACGTCTATGTACGGCGGCCCTCGAAAGGAATATCGAGCCGGATTTCATTAAAGACATGATCAAAGACCATAACATTACCCCCGGAGACTATAAGCATGATAGCTGGCCATATCCGGTAAAAATCTATACACTGGGAAGGTTCTCGATAGAAATAGACGGCAAACCAGTCAAATTCTCAGGCAAGACGCAGAAAAAACCACTCGAAATGCTGAAGGCGGTCATAGCCCTTGGAGGAAAAGACATTAGTATTACGCACTTATCAGACGCCCTGTGGCCTGACGCTGACGGCGACGCTGCGGCGACATCTTATCGCACCACACTTCATCGTCTTAGAAAACTCCTCAGTGCCGATTATGAAATAATTCTTTCGTCTGACAGCTATATTGCTATTAATCCCGACTACTGCTGGATAGATGTATGGGTCTTAAGGGATATTATAGATGAGTTTAAAAAAATGATAGTGTTATCAGACGCCGGGCAAAAGATATATGAATTATACGATAAGGCTGTAACAATATATAAAAGCGGCTTCCTTCCGGGCGAACAAGGCCAGCCGTGGGACGAACACTATCGAGAACAACTGAAGGATGAGTTCGTCTATCTTTGTAGTAAGGCTGGGACATTCTACGAGGGTATTGGTGACTGGAACAAAGGCATAGAGTGTTATAAGGCAGCGATAGAGGCCGACAACCTTAGGGAGGAGTGTTACAGGCGCACGATAACATCCTACCTGAGGGCAGGGTTAAAGCCCGAGGCCCTTGCCCTATACAACAAGTGTAAGCAAACATTTGAGACACAATTGGGCGTCAGCCCATCGGCGGAGACAGAGAAATTGTTTAAGTCGATAATGAAAGCTGAATGACTGTGAGCTTATATCAGATCTGGTGTCTCAGCATATCAGGCTATTTCAAATCCAGTAGGTCTCTTAATGAGCTTTCCATTGATAGAATATCATTTTTAGAGAGCTTTCCTAATCTCAATAAAATTAGTGATCTATCAATAGTCGAAATGGCAGCCTTTATTGATGATGGTTTTAACAAACCTGCTTCATGCCAATCAGTAATTAGGCATTGTCCTATTCCGCTGGTTTTCCATGTTTGGCTCGTAACTGCCATGATAACAACATCAGAAGAGATATTATTGTAGATATTTGAGCTTATGATTACTGCAGGTCGTTTCTTAAGGGTATTATGGTTACTAAAGGGGAAAGGAACAAGAACAACATCTCCCCTTTCACAGACTGTCATAAACAGCATCCTCATCGTTATTCCAGACTGCATCAAATACAGGACCCGACAGCTCCTGATAAGTTTTAACGAGAAGAGTTTTTTCCTTTTTCACTTCAATAAATTGAATATAGTCAAAAACCTCTGCCAGAAGATTCTCCGGCAGTTTATCTATCTCGCTTTTAATCATATCTTTAACAGACATAGTCACCTCCTGCCCATATATTAAAATTATAACTTTATTACGCTAACTCTTTCCATTCTTTTTTTGCCGTCACCCCCAATTTGTAACAGATATGTAATGCCTCGTCAGTTATTATAAGCTTAACGTTGTCATCGTAGATTCCTTTTAGGGAAGGAGGAAAAGAAGATGGGTCTTGCTGAGGCGTTATACATGGAGGAAACGATATGAAATCAAGTTATCTCATGAGCATTTACAGGAACGAGGGACCACTATCATTAGTGGGCATCGTCAAGTACATTTCATCGGAAGAAACAAAGGTTTTCAAGACGTTAGAAGAACTGGAGGCGATAATCAGAGAAATCGCAGAGACATCGCAAGTCAGGGATGAGCTGTAAGGCGATTCTATAGATAATTTAACCATTGCCGTAATTTGACAAATTAAATTCTATGTGCTATACTCGCAGGGTTGAGCCGCTAGCTCAGCTGGTAGAGCACCGCCCTTTTAAGGCGGGCGTCCTGGGTTCGAATCCCAGGCGGCTCATAATGCGTCCCTATCGTCTAGCCCGGCCTAGGACGTCGGCCTTTCACGTCGATAACACGGGTTCGAATCCCGTTGGGGACGCCAATTAAATACTTATATGTCAATGGCTTATCTTCGCAAGCCCCCCCCAGTACCGTCACCAACCCGTCGCCAGCTTTTTTCAGGCTACTGTTTTTGAAAAATATCGTTTCCTTTTTCACTGAATTTTTTTAAAGTCTTCCTGTACTTCTTTCTTTGCCTCTACATGAAAGGGTCTTGGTACTATTTTTCTCCAGCCATTACTCTTAAGAAGTCTATAGATTGTTGTTTTGTGAACTGGATGCCCTAAGGCCTGCTCAAGAGCACTCTGAATTTCTTTAGCAGTAGCTATCTTACCAGTAAGAGCTCTCTCCCGTTCGAGACGTGCTTTTTCCTCCTCTATCGTCAAATAACAACGACGCCTTCCTCCTTTCCCTGGTCTTTCAACTACTATAGGGCCTATACGATTGTATTCGGAAATCAGATTGTGTACCGTTTGTTCTGCAAGTCCGGGATGCAGAGCAATCTCTTTGACTGGTCTTGGAGCTATCAGTGCATTGAGTAAACCCAACCATTTTTGCACACGCCTGCCATGCTTCTATGTGTCCCTTCCAATAGCTGGACGCCTTTGAGACTGATTCCTTCTTCCCTTTGCTCGTCATCATGAACCTCCTGCTTTCGGCTCATTATGACATCTAACTTTCCCCTTGTAAAGATGGGTTCTTGACGCTTACATTTTAACTGATGTCTGTGGCATCTCCATTTTGTTGTATTATAAATTTATCCATAAGCACTATTTTATCGTGAGTATCTTTATCAGATTCCTTGTTGATATCAATTTCAATGCCACCGATGTAAATGATGTCTATCTCATCTGTTTTAGCAAGTTTTATAAGCTGTTGCTTTATCCATGGAATTTGGTCACGATATGAGTTAATCGTAACCTCTAATAAATCATGACCAAGTGGCTTCTGTTTTATATTATGAATGTTAATAGTTTTTTTTATATACCTGCTAAGCGCTCTCAGGTCAAAATCCGAGGGCATTTTCATCCCTTTAACTATTTGATCATAACAAGACTTTATAGCCCCACATGCAGGAGTAGAACTGTCGTGTCCGTATCTTACAAACGAACCGAACTCTTCTGTGTTGCCGTTATAGCCTATATGTGATAAGTTTAAAATCATCAGCTTATCATCTTCTTTTACCGGCACATGATGTGCAGCTGGCAAGAGGCTCTCATAAGTCTTTATTTTAGGTAAAAATATCCCTCCAAAAAGACGCATATTGTAGAATTTTTCTATTTGAATTAAAGTATCGTTATCAATAATTGAATGATAAAACCTCCTCATCTCGTGCTTTATATTGTCTATGACTGTAGTGCATTGCTCATCAAGACAGTTTATTACAACCACAACTACATTAACCCCAAGATATACATTATATCTTTCCATTATACTATGGATAACTTCACACAACTGGTGTATATCTATTGCCTTTATAAGAAAATTGTCAGCCGACACTTGTTCCATATTTATATCTCCCGTTTCAGAGTATCAAACCATCCTATTAGGCTATCCGCAGATAAAGTGTAGCAGTAGTTTATATAAAGTGGCAAGCTTCTCAGCCTGCCTAATCCATAGTGAGTATAGCCGTTCTCTTATAAAAAAAGAAACGGGGTTCACTCCCCCTTTTCCTGTTCCCTTATAATCACACGCTGCCCTGAAGCACCTTCAATAGCCTTTACCGCAATATCTCGCACCTGAAGTCCAGCCTCGCTTGCCCTTTGCGTAAGCTGGCGGATCATCTCATCCTGCTCCTTGATTTTAGCCTCCAGAGATGCAACCATCTGTTTATTGAGTTTTCTCTCGCCCTCAATTTCCTTCGATAGAAGTGCTGCCTCGTGCTTATATTTTACTTCCAATCCACTCAGAACTGCCTTCTCTGTATCTTTGACAGCCTTTTCTAGTTCCGAAGGGAATGATGCAGCCTTGGCTTTTAACTCGTTATACTCTTTCTCCTTTGCCGCAAGTGCAGACACTCTTTCTGCTATATCCCTGTTAAAGGCTTCGCGTTTTTCTTGTAGTTCTTTTTCTTGGGCCGCCTTTTTAGCCTCGTATTCGTCGGTCTCTTTCTTCTTTTTCAACTGGAAACTGTAGTTATACTCCTCCTCGGCACGCTGTTTCTCTTTTTTGGACAGAGCATCTTTTTCTTTTGCCGTTGCCTCGTACTCCGCCTGCTCCTTTTTCCACAGAAGTCTCTTTTCGGTTATTTCGTCTTCCAGAGCTTGTCTCTTTTGAGTTATCTCCGACTCAAACTTCTCCTTTCTCTCCTTCTGAGCCAACAACAATGCCGCGAGGCTGTCAGCGTTGACCGCTATTTCATGCACTTCCTCAAGGTTTCTCTTTTCAATGCTAATAGCCTGCTGAAGGCCAGTCAGGGTTTTATATTCGGCAATGAGTTTCTCCTCAAGGCCGTCAAGCGAATTCACGATATCAACTTTGATGTTCGCAAGGTTCTTTACAATCTTCTCCATACTGGTATCCGATGCAACCTCTACGATCTCCTTCTCTTCATGTTTCTTCTTTTCAGCCTGCCTATCGATGGTTTTTTGCTCCCTGACTTTGACCAATAACTCGTTATAGGCAGCCAGTATCTCATTTTTCGTGCTTTTTGACATGTCCTTTTCCATATATCATTCCCCCGCTTTAGTTTAGTTTCCTCTTTTCAACTTATTCCATTTACTGCAACGAGACTGGAGTCGTATTATACTATAACAGAAATCACTTTCATTTCTACAATATTGTGCCTGAGATGTAACCCCTTAGTTAGGTACATTTTATACCTAACTGGCAACTGGCAAAAATAAGGATTCTAGCCGCATGGGTGGGTCAATATACATTTCTTCAAGCATCACCGCCCACCAGCAAACCTTACTCCCATCTGAAAGGCCTTCTCGCAATCATCAGGAAATACCTCCTGTCGTCTCCCTGACTTCTTCTCTGGATCAAAACGGCTTGAAACAACCTTTGAATAATCATCAAACTGGTAAGTGTCGAAGCAGCAAAGGTACTCGGATTCCCCAAATATCATCTTGAGATATCTCTCATGGTGGTTGAATAATTGAACGTATCCCCACTCCTTCATCTGATCTTCCGTCACATTCATCGTATAGATGAAGCCTGTTCTGATCTTATTAGGAAAGAGCGACTGCGGTGGATCAGTATAAGTAAGATTCGGAAACAGCAGACGTTCCATGAATGATTTCATTTCTCCAGAGACACTGCCAAAATAGATAGGGGAGCCCAAGATAATGGCATCAGTCTGTTCAATTTTGCTGAAGACCGCTGTCAGGTCATCGGCAACAGCGCACTTGCCGTAGCTTTTACCCCCTATGGTTTTACACGCAAAGCAGCTTACGCATCCCTTGAAGTTCATGTCATATAAGTGAATAAGTTCTGTTTCAGCCCCACATGAGGCTGCACCTTCAAGAGCCTTTTGAAGCAATGTTGCCGTGTTCCATGTTTTCCTTGGGCTTCCATTTATAGCCATTACCTTCATGCTGTCCTCCTGTTAGACATGGGGTTTTCATGTGCACAACCTATCCTATCAATGTCCATTATCTGTCGTCAAGGATTATTGCATGGCTGTCGGTTAGGCGATGGACTGAAATCTCTCATTTCCCCATCCTCTCGGCAGCCACGACCTTCTAAAACCCCTCAACCACCCCAATCCTATCTATCAATTCTATTATCTTATCAGAAATGATTTTAATGGCCTTCTTACCCTTCTCAATTGACGCCTTCTCAGGATTACCCCATACGCCTCCAGGCCAGTATTTTACCTTGTCTCTGACTATGAACGGTTTAGGAAACTGTGGGTATTCCTCTTTTGCTCTTCCTTTGACGAGATTGGGAGATATGGCAAGCACCATAGATGTCTCAAGTTCCCCGGCGTGGCCGTCATTTTTTGTCTCACATAGGCCAAAAAGTTCCTTTATAAGCACTTCATACGGCGAGAAGACTGCAATCCTGATATCCTCTAACTCGTTGATTAATATTTCTGATACCTCTTTAATGGCCTCCATATGAAGGCTGCCGCCATGCCCCGAGACAAGCAGAACATTCCTTAATCCCTTGCTATACGCATCTCCAACGAGGTCTAAGGTCAAACTCCTCAGCGTTTCGGCAGTTATCCTTATAGTACCCGGATGATTTCCATTAGAAGTGCATACGCCATAGTGGATTGGAGGGGCAAGAAAGAAATCGCGTTCTTTCTCAGCCATGTACAAGGCCTCGCTAATACTGATGGTGTCAGTATTTAACGGCAAATGGCTTCCATGCTCTTCAATAGTACCGTATGGAAACACTATAGTCTTTGTCTTTTTGAGATATTCTGTAAATTCCGCCATTGTGCAGTCTTGAAGTATCATTGGTGACTCCTTATTGGCCTATTCAGGCAAAATCTGTCTTGGTTTTGTAAGGCTTGGAAAATCCAACTCGCTTGAATGTACCATCAGCGGGTTCTCTGTGTCAATTTCCCTCGTATAAACACCACCGCTTTTAAAAAGAGGCATATTAACCAACTGGGTGTGGTTATTTAGACGCTTACGGTTATCTTTAGGTTTGTACCCCGCTCCTGCAGCATATTCCCCCTAAGCGTCTGTAGTTGTGAAACTATCTTGATTTTTAACGGGTTATTTGTTTATTCTTAAGAATAGTGTATAAAGGTTATTCTGGCGGCTTGAGGGTAGGGACTTAATGGAAAAAGAAGCGAACATGCTGATTGGTGTTTTAAAGCATAGTCCTGTGTTTTCGAATTTATCCGAGGATGAGCTGCTCCATGTCATCAGCAGGGTACATGTCCGGGAGTATGATAAAAACGCTAAGTTTATGCACGAGGGCGATTCCAATAGTTTCATGTATCTGATTATATATGGACGGGTTAAAATCAGCCTTGTTAACGCTGAAGGCAAAGAAATGATTATAGCAATCCGGCAAAGCGGAGACTATTTCGGGGAGATGTCATTGATTGACGGCAAGACCAACAGCGCCTCTGTATGTGCTATGGAAAAGACCATGATTGCCGTTATTTTTAAAGAAGATTTCTGCCACTTGCTCAATACCCAGCCCAAACTCCTGCTTGGCATGATGCGGGAGCTGTGTTTTCGCTTGCGTGAGGCCAATGAAATAATTGAGAGGCTGTCCTACAACAAGGCCCCGCAGAAGCTGAGTTTATTGTTCAGGAACTATATCAACCGCTACGGGAGAAAAGACAACGATTCTATTGTCTTAACCATTAAACTGACCCATCAGGAAATCGCCGATATGAGCGGGCTGGTGCGTGAAACAGTTACCGCTACTGTCAATCAGTGGAAAAACGACGGGTATCTTACCACTAACGCTGACGGCCTTTTTTGTTTTTCGGCATCTTTTCTGGAGAACTTTCCAATTTTGTAATCCGGATTACATAGTGTATGTAATTCAAACTACATACTCACGGTCAATCCGTCTGTTATCCTAAAATCAAGGATGTAGAAAAATATCAAATTTGGAGGAATGAATATGAAAAGGACAATAATGGCAGCAGGGTTAGTGGTTGCATTGATTTATGCGTTAGCAGGGATAGTCTTTGCCGGTGAGAGCCTGAAATCTGTACAGTTAAATTCAGCTATCGAGGCTGCCGGGGCGAAATGGCAGGCAAGTGAGACGCCTTTTTCGGCTTTGACATCAGAACAGAGGAAAAACCGCTTAGGACTTATCGAAGCGGATTATGGCGACACATCGAGAATTGCTTACGCCCCACTACCTCAGGGGGCAACCCTGCCGTCAAGCCTTGACTGGAGAAACAACAATGGTAATTGGGTTACTTCTGTGAAAGATCAGGGAAACTGCGGCTCTTGCTGGGCATTTGCCACGACGGCGGCCTTAGAATCCTATACATTGATAAAAAAGAACACCCCTGGCGTGGACTTGGATTTATCTGAACAGGTGCTGCTGTCATGCGGCGGCGCGGGCAGCTGTGCCGGTGGTTATGTTACCTATGCCTCAGACTTTTTACGCAACTATGGCGAACCGGTGGAGTCTTGCTACGCATACACGGGAACAAATGGTTCATGCTCCAGTGCATGCGGAAGCCGCACATCGGCCGCTGACACCATAAGCTCGTGGAAGCTGGTTTCAACTTCTTCTACCACTTCCGATATGTTAAGAAACGCCCTCAACACATATGGCCCATTAGTTGTTACGATGTCTGTTTACGATGATTTCTTTTACTATAACGGCGGAATATATAGCCACGTTTACGGCGCTTATGAAGGCGGCCATGCGGTATTACTCGTGGGTTACAATGACGCACAGCAATATTTTATAGTAAAAAACTCATGGAGTTCATACTTTGGTGAAAACGGTTACTTCAGAATAGCGTACTCTCAGGTTGGTGGCGCAGTATCCTTCGGCGCTACCACAATAGCGTACCCGCAGCCATCGCCCACGCCCACACCGGCGCCTATGGCGGTAACTCCGACGTCATTAACCGTAGGGTCAGGCAAATCGGGCACCGTCACAGTATCAGGCGGGCAGACCCCATACACAGCCAGCTCCGCAAGCACTCAAATTGCAACCGCATCGGTAAGCGGCACGACTGTTACCATAACCGGCGTTGCTACCGGTTCCACGACTATCACAGTAAAAGACAACGCAGGCAGCAGCAAGACCGTATCGGCAGTCGTAACAGCCCCATTAGTGGTAAGCCCAACCAGCGTTAATGTTACAACCGGCAAGACGGCAACATCGGCTGTCAGCGGCGGCACTGCCCCCTATAAGGTATCCTCTTCAAGCGCGACTGTGGCAACGGCGGCCATAAGCGGCAGCACCGTTACCATAACCGGAGTTGCCAGCGGCACATCCACTATAACCGTCACGGACAATAACAGTGTAACCGCAACAATCAGTACAACCGTAACAGCCCCATTAGCGGTAAGCCCAACCAGCCTTACCGTTGCGGCTGGTAAGACGGCAACCGCGGCAATAAGCGGCGGCACGGCGGCCTATTCGGCATCGTCATCAAACGCGGGCGTTGCAACGGTATCGGTAAGCGGCAGCAGCGTTTCTATAACCGGTGTAGCCAGCGGCACATCCACTATAACCGTTACCGACAATAATAAGACAACGACAACAGTAAGCGTTACAGTGACAGCCCCGGTAGTAGTAAGCCCAACCAGCATCGGCGTTGTAACCGGCAAGACGGCAACCGCGGCAATAAGCGGCGGCACGGCGGCCTATTCGGCGTCGTCATCGAGCAATAGTATTGCAAGCGTCTCGGTAAGCGGCAGCACAGTTACAATAACCGGAGTTGCCAACGGCTCGGCCACTATAACCATTACTGACAAAAACGGCCTGACCGCGGCAGTTGGCGTTACCGTAACAGCCCCATTAGCGGTAAGCCGAACCAGCATTCTCGTTGTAACCGGTAGTTCGACATCGGCAACTATAAGCGGCGGCACTGCCCCCTATTCGGCATCGTCATCGAGCAATAGTGTTGCAACGGCATCGGTAAGCGGCAGCTCTGTTACTATCGCCGGTGTTAGCAGCGGCACATCCACTGTTACCGTTAAAGATAAGAACGGCCTGACCGTATCGGTAAGCGTTACCGTAACAACCCCGGTATCAGTCAACCCGACCAGCCTTAGTGTCGTAACCGGCAAGACGGCAACGGCGGCAATAAGCGGCGGCACGTTGGCCTATTCGGTATCGTCATCAAACGCGGGCGTTGCAACGGTCTCGGTAAGCGGCAGCACCGTTACAATAACCGGCGTTGCAAGCGGCACGGCGACTATAACCGTTACCGACAAAAACGGCCTGACCGCGGCAGTAAGCGTAACCGTAACAGCGCCATTAGCAATCAGTCCAACCAGCGTTACCGTTGCAGCCGGCACGACGGGGTCGGCAGCCATAAGCGGCGGTGCCTCGCCATATAAAATATCAGCCATCTCTTCACAAGCAGCATCGGCAAGCATCAGCGGCAGCACCCTGACTATCATTGGCTACTCCGCCGGTACAGCCTCTATAACCGTTGCCGACAAGAACAATAACACTGCTGTTGTGAATGCCACTGTAACTGCCCCATTATCAGTTAGCCCGATGAGTATCAGACTTCCTGCGGGCACTTCAACCACCGCGACTATCAGCGGCGGGTTACCGGCCTATACGGCAACGTCTGGAAATACAAAGACAGCAACCGTAAGCCTCAGCGGCAGCACAGTTACCGTAACCGGCGTTGCTACTGGAACAGTATCTATTACTATCCTGGACAAGAACAACGGGATAGCGTCTATCGGCGTAACCGTAACAGCCCCGTTAGCGGTTGACCAGAGCAGCCTCAGCGTAGTAACTGGCAAGTCGGCAACTGTAAACGTCAGCGGAGGTACTGCCCCATATTCAGTGTCGTCTTCAAACACGAAGACAGCAACGGCAAGCATCACTAACGGTATTGTTACCGTAACCGGCGTTTCCGCAGGCACGGCTACTATTACCGTTACCGACAAGAACAATACAACGGTATCTGTCAGCGTTACTATAAATACCCCTGTAGTGGTAAGCCAAAGCACCATCAGCGTCATTGCCGGCAAGACGGCCTCTGTGTCTATCAGCGGTGGCACTGCCCCATATGCAGTATCGACAAGTCTGAAATTAGCGACGCTTAGCATCAGCGGCGGCACTCTTACAATAACCGGAGTTACCACAGGTATCACCACTATTATCGTGACCGACAAGAACAACACTCAGGCTGCTATCACCGTTAGTGTAACTCCCCCATTGGCAGTCAGCCAAAGCAGTGTCAGCGTCATTGCCGGTAAATCGGCATCTGTGAACGTCAGCGGAGGTACAGTACCTTATGTGGCAGCGTCTGCAAACACGAAAATAGCGACGGTAAGCATAGCCAACGGCGCAGCTACGCTAACCGGAGTTGCCAAAGGTTCTACTACAATTACCGTTACCGACAAGAACAATACTCAGTTAACTGTTGGTGTGACCGTTCAATAAGGGTTGATTAAGAACGCGTACATGTAAAACTAAGGCGGTGCTGCCGGAAGCGGGCGGCACCGCCTTTTTAGTTGAGGTAAGGCCAGATGCCATAGTTACATTTGGTAGTGCCTCAGTTTGATTTTTTTTGCCCCTTAGGTAACAGGAGTTACCCCGAGAAAAGGCAGTAAAAGCAGATAAGCGAAATAAAAACAAGGGAAAAAAGGAATAGAGAAGTGGCGGGGCAGAAAATTAGGCAAAAAAATGGGGGCAGTCCGTTTATATTTCTCTTGACTTTGTTTATAAGATCCGACATAATTCAGTTAATGCAGTACAGAATTCAAGAAAAAGTGCTTAGCTCTTTAGAGTTATGTGCTGGCGGTGGCGGACAAGCACTTGGGATAGAGTTTGCCGGGTTTGAACATAAAGGGCTTGTGGAGATTGACCAGCATTGTTGTAATACTCTTAGGTTAAATCGCCCGCATTGGCAAGTTTATGAACAAGACATTGAAACTTTTGACGGATCGCCGTTTGAAGAAATAGATCTTCTTGCTGGCGGTTTGCCTTGCCCACCATTCTCTAAAGCAGGTAAACAGCTTGGCAAAGCCGACGAACGCAATTTATTTCCGGCTGCTATCCGCCTGATTGAGCAAATCCGCCCACGTGCTGTTATGATTGAAAACGTGCGAGGTATTCTTGATGCGATCTTTGAGGACTACAGGCAGTATGTTTCCGGCCAGATTGCCAGACTTGGTTATAAAACAGATTGGCGGCTTTTGAACGCCTCAGATTATGGTGTTCCACAGCTCCGCCCCCGTGTTGTTTTCGTTGCTATTCTTGAAAAATATGCGCCTGCTTTCGAGTGGCCAACACCTCATAAGCAAAGACCATTGACTGTTGGAGAAACCCTTTTTGATCTTATGGCTTCACGTTACTGGCGTGGCGCGTTGTCGTGGCGCGAGCAAGCTAACGAAATAGCACCAACCATTGTTGGCGGATCAAAGAAACACGGTGGCCCCGATCTTGGGCCTACACGTGCCCGGAAGGCTTGGGCAGCATTGAACGTTGATGGCATCGGCATTGCCGATGAGCCTCCAGACTTTAATTTTGTGGGAATACCACGCCTTACTGTGCCTATGGTTGCGCGATTACAGGGATTTCCCGATGACTGGTTTTTCACAGGTAAAAAAACGCAGGCTTACCGGCAAGTGGGAAATGCCTTTCCCCCGCCCGTTGCTTGTGCCGTAGCCACTCAGATTTATGCTTGTTTAACAGCCCGGCGAATTTTCTCTATAACTAAGCAACAAAGCTGGGCATAATGGCAAGAATAGGATCAAAGGAAAAAATACGGCAGTTTCTTCTTGCCAATGTTGGCCGCGTTATCGAATCCCATGAATTACAAGAAGCCTCAGGTGGCGCGGGGCAATATGGCCGCAGATTACGAGAACTGCGAGATCAGGAAGGCTGGCCGATTCTTTCTCACCACGACAACGCCGACTTAAAACCGGGGCAATATTTATTAAGGGAAAAGCCACCAGAGACGGCTATCGTTGTATTTTCACCCGTTATTTCTGCCCGGCTACGTGCTATGGTTCTTGACCGCAACGGTTTCACCTGCCAGATGTGCGGCCTTACACCCGGCGACATTGATCCCTTTACTGGCCGCAAAGCACGGCTTCATATCGGCCATATTGTTGATCGTAGTCATGGCGGAAAAGATGAATTATCAAACTTGCGCGCTCTATGCTCTACCTGCAATCAAGGTGCAAAGAATATTACTACAGAAAAGCCAAGCACGATATGGTTGCTAACACAGATCAGGCGTGCAGGGATTGACGAGCAACGATCTGTTTATGATTGGCTGCGTCAGAAATTTGATGTTAGAGATTGACCGATAAAATCTCCATAGACCGCCGCAGTGCCAACATGCGTGCCATACGGAGCAAGGGCACAAAGCCTGAAATGACTGTGCGCTGCTTAGCTCATCGAATGGGTTATCGTTTCCGGCTTCACCGCAAAGATCTTCCCGGCAAACCAGATATGGTCTTTCCAAGCCGCCACGCTGTTATTTTCATACACGGCTGTTTTTGGCATCTTCACCCTGACCCGAAATGCAAAGACGCACACACTCCCAAATCAAAAACCGGTTATTGGCAGCCCAAGCTTGTGCGCAATCAGGTACGTGATGCAGAGCATGAAGCAACTTTGAAAGTCCAAGGGTGGCGTGTACTGATATTATGGGAATGTCAAATTAAAGACAATGAGGAATTAAAACAACGTCTTTTGGCTTTTCTCGGATGACTTCTGCTAAACAATTTAAACTGAGACTCTACCTAACATTTTGATATATTGAGATAGGATTATACTCTGTGTTAGAATAACAGGTGTAACCTGATAGTAATTCTTATTCATAACAGGAGGCTCAAAGAAGATGGCAGATAAGGACATTTTACTTATCAATGAGAAGGTTAAAAGGGAGAGCGCTTTTATTAGCCTGCTCATGTCGGAACTTGAGAAAATAATTGTTGGACAAAGGTATCTGCTTGAAAGGCTGCTTGTGGGGATTTTGGCAAACGGTCATGTGCTGCTTGAGGGTGTGCCTGGACTAGCTAAGACCACCGCCGTTAAGGCCCTCGCTCAGGCTATTAAGACCGATTTCAGGCGTATCCAGTTTACCCCCGACCTCCTGCCCGCAGACATCATCGGCACTCAAATCTATAACCCCAGAGACGGGACTTTTTCAACTAAGAAAGGGCCGGTGTTTGCTAACATCGTCCTCGCCGACGAAATCAACCGCGCCCCGGCTAAGGTTCAAAGCGCCCTGCTTGAGGCAATGCAGGAACGCCAGGTTACCATCGGCGAACATACATATAAACTCAATGAGCCGTTCTTAGTGCTCGCAACCCAAAATCCTATCGAGCAGGAAGGCACATATCCCCTCCCTGAGGCCCAAACCGACAGGTTCATGCTCAAGGTGAAACTCACCTACCCCAACAAGGATGAGGAACGCCTCATTCTCAAACGCATGGCCTTTACCTCTAAGGAGGTCAAGGCCTCTGCCGTCATAATCCCAAGCGACATTATGAACGCGCGTATGGTTGTAGATGAGGTCTATATGGATGAAAAGATAGAAAAATATATCGTCGATATCGTCTTTGCCACAAGACAGCCGCAGGACTATAAACTTGACGAGCTGTCGGGGTTAATCCAGTACGGGGCATCGCCGCGCGCTACAATTTATCTCGCCCTTGCCGCTAAGGCATACGCATTTATCCAGGGAAGGGGTTTCGTTACGCCGCAGGATGTTAAATCCATCGGCCCGGACATCCTGAGACACCGTGTCATCGTCAGCTACGAGGCCGAGGCCGAGGACAAGACCTCCGATGACATCGTGCGCCGCATCCTCGAAGAAGTGGAAGTCCCGTAACCATATCGCCATGCTTCCTATCGATGTAATTAAGAACATCCGAAGGGTGGAGATAAAGACACGCCGCATGGCCGCCGATTTCTTTACCGGCCACTACCGGAGCGTGTTCAAAGGCCGCGGCATGGAGTTTGACGAGGTGCGCCAATACACACCCGGCGACGATATTCGCTCCATCGACTGGAACGTTACGGCCAGAATGGGCGAGCCGTTCATTAAGAAATTCGTCGAAGAGCGTGAACTCACAATAATATTTCTCCTTGATCTTTCGCAGTCATGTGTTTTTGCCACTACTAAGAGGCTGAAGCGGGATTTGGCCGCTGAACTCAGCTCCGTACTTGCCCTCTCTGCCATCAGAAACAACGACAAGGTGGGTTTCATCGCCTTCACAGATAAGATAGAGAAATTCATCCCACCGGCCAAGGGCCTGAAGCATGTCTTGCGGGTTGTAAGAGAATCCCTATATCTTAAGCCGCAGGGTAGGGGGACTGACATAGCGTCAGCCCTCGAATACCTGAATAAGGTAAGCAGCCGCAGGGCGGTTGTGTTTATTATCTCAGACTTCCACGCCGCGGAATATGCGAAGGCACTTTCGATTGCCAACAAAAGGCATGACGTTATAGCCGTAACGCTTACCGACCCTGTGGAACGGGCACTGCCCAATGTGGGGATTATAACGCTTGAGGACGCCGAGACGGGGAACACTTATATCGTCGATACATCGAGCGCTGCCGTTAGAAACCAATACAAGGAAAAGGCCGCTCAGATGTTTGAAGAGCGTAGAAGGCTCTTTCTCAGAAGCGGCGTTGACCACATAGAGATTACCACTGATGTGCCTTACCTTAAGACCTTGATAAGATTTTTCAGGATGAGAGAAAGGAGACTGAGTCGTTAATAATATGGCGTCAAAAACAGCCTCGGCTATATTATTGATTTTTATTATGGCGGGAGCGGCAGCTGCCGCCTCTGACAACGTCACGGCCTCGGTGTATAAAAAAACCGTTGCCGTCGGGGAGAGACTTCTATATTCTATAACTGTAAAAAACGGTAAAGATGTGGAGTTTCCAACTGTAAGCGTCGATAACCTCACCCTCGTAAAGTCTGCCCTTGTAACACACGGGATTTTTTTTAATAAAGAATACACGATGCAGTACGTGATGAGGGGTTTTATTCCGGGAGAATATGTCTTCGGCGGCTATAAAGTAAGATATAAGGACGCGGGCGTATCGAAAGAGGTCAGCGTGCCGGAGGTTCGCGTCGTAATTGGAACGACGCTGTTTGACAATGATACGCTTGAGATTGCCAGCATAAAAGGCCCTGAGGACATGGGCTGGAGAAATCAGCCATGGTGGTGGTATATCGCGGCGGCGCTTATGATTGCGGCCGTTGCCGCCCTGATATATTATTTAATTAAAAGAAGGAAGGCAAAAAAGGCGCTGCCACCGCCGCCTCGCCGCGCTCACGAAATTGCCTACGATGCGCTTCAGAGGCTGAAGGAAAAGAACCTCGACAAGGCTGGTCTGATAAAAGAGTATTTTACAGCGCTCTCATCTATTGTCAGATACTATATCGAGGACAGGTTCAGGCTCAAGGCCCCTGATATGACTACGGAGGAGTTCCTGTTTATGGTCAGGAACTCTATGGAACTATCGGAGGCGCACAAGGAGCTGCTTAAGGATTTCCTGAACAGGTCTGATATGGTTAAGTTTGCCAAATACGGGCCGTCCTATGAGGAGATTCAGGGGAGTTTTCTATCGGCGGGAAAGTTTGTGGATGAGACGAGGGAGTATCCTTAAAATGATGACGCATATGATGGAATTTATTAAGGGACTGCCATTACTAAACGGGCTGCAGTTTTACAATGGGATTTTTTTACTCAGGGACCCATTGGTGCTGCTATTAATCCCCATAGCAATAGGCCTGTTTATCCTGAGATTAAGGAATACATTTGTGCCGGCGGTCAGGTTTTCAACGAGTGAACTGCTGGTTGACCTTCCCGCTACATTTAAGACGACGGCGTCAAGGTACATGGTAATTCTGAGGATTCTCGCAGTTATGCTGTTGATTGTTGCCCTTGCAAGACCGCAAAAAAGGCTTGAGGAGACCACGGTTGAGACTAAGGGCATAGACATCGCCCTTGCCGTTGATCTATCGACGAGCATGTTTGCCGAGGATTTTTCATATAAAGGCAAGAGACAAAACCGGCTTGACGCCGTTAAGGCAGTGGTGAGGGATTTCATAAGAAGCCGAAACGGCGACAGGATAGCGATGGTGGCCTTTGCTGCGAGGGCATATACGGCAAGCCCCCTTACGACAGACTATAATTATCTGCTTGAGAACCTGAACCGTATCTACATTGGGATGCTTGAAGACGGCACCGCTATAGGAAACGGTCTCGCCGCCGCCCTGAACAGGATAAAGGACACAAAGGCGCAGTCTAAGGTAGTCATCCTACTCACAGACGGCAGAAACAACATGGGCACAATCTCCCCGATGACAGCCGCCGAGGCCGCCCGTGCAGAAAACATCAGGGTCTATACGATTGGCGCCGGCTCAAAAGGCCCTGTGCCATACCCGGTGAAAGACCCCTTGGGTAATATCGTCTATCAAAATGTGGAAATCGATGTCGATGACGACACTCTTACCGACATTGCCAGACTTACCGGCGGCCAGTATTACAGGGCAACGGACTTCGCTTCGTTAAAGAAAGTTTACGCCGAAATAGATAAACTCGAAAAGACACGCTTCGAGGAAAAACGGTTCTTTGAGTACAAGGAATATTTTCACTATTTTTTAATGGCAGCTTTGATGTTGCTCTTGCTTGAGACGGTGCTAAAGACGACCGTCCTGAGGAGGATACCATGAGGTTTGGTAATCTTCAGGCGGTGCATCTGCTTTGGGCAGCGGCAGTAACGGCGGTGTTTTATATATTGGCGTTTAAGGCTGGGAAAAAGGCGTTACGCAGGTTTGCCGATGCCGGCCTGTTAAACGATTTAACGATGGGATTGAGCCTGACCAGGCAGTATCTTAAAGCTGCACTGATTGCTGCGGCAATTATTTTGTGTGTAACGGCGTTGATGAGACCTCAGTGGGGGTTTCATCTGGAGGAGGTCAAGCGGCGTGTGTCTGATATACTTATAGCCATAGATACGTCAAAGAGTATGCTTGCCACAGACGTCAAACCCAACCGGCTTCAGCGCTCAAAATTTGCCGTCAACGATTTGATTAAAAAACTCAGGGGCGACAGGGTAGGGCTTATTGGATTTGCCGGGAAGGCATTCCTGTTTTCGCCGCTTACGGTTGACTATAACGGTTTTATGCTTGCTTTAAATGACTTGAGTGTAAACTCTATCCCCGTGGGAGGCACAGACATAGCAAGTGCCATCGATGAGGCCATATCAATCTACAAAGACAATCCATCGAAAGACAAGTCCTTGATATTAATAACCGACGGCGAAGACCTCGCGGGCAATGCGCTTGCTGCCGCCGAAAGGGCAAAAACCGCAGGGATGAAGATATATACCGTAGGAATAGGCACCCCTGAAGGAGAACTCATTCAGGTGGCCGACGAAAAAGGCAGCTCACAATTTTTAAAAGACAGCGAGGGCAATATGATAAAGTCGCGGCTCGATGAGGGCACGCTGGAAAAAATTGCCCTGACCACGGGCGGCAGCTACGTCAGGGCGGGAAGCGCTGAACTTGGCCTCGGGCTTATCTATGACGAACAACTCTCCCATGCGGACAAAAAAGAGATGGATGAGAAGATGGAAAGGCGCTATAACGAGCGCTTCCAGTACCCGCTTGCCCTTGCCCTGATTTTCATCATGATAGAGGCGCTTCTGCCCGAAAGGAAGCGGACAAGATGAAAGCGGCTGCCATGTCATTTACGGCCATATTTATATTTATGATGGCCTCGACATTCAGCACAGCCGAAGCCGGTATATTTAATGACCCGGTCAGCGAGGGCAATCGGCTGAACCGGGAAGGGAAATACGACGAGGCCATAAAAAAATACGACGAGGCAATAAAGAAGACCCCTGACGCGGACATACCAAATTACAACGCCGGCACGGCCTGGTACAATAAGGGGGACTACCAGAAGGCCCTCGGGCACTTTATAAAAGCCATGTCAACTAAGAATCCTAAGATCGAGACACGCTCAAACTATAACGCCGGCAACGCCCAATATCAGATCGGGAAATCCCTTGAGGAAGAGAATCCCTCAGCCGCAATGTCCTCATTCGAGAGCGCCCTCCAATACTTTAAACGTGCCATCGAACTCGATGACACCGACACGGACGCAAGGCGTAACTACGAACTCACTAATAAAAAAATCCAGCAGCTAAAAGAAAAACAAAAAACCCAAAAGCCCCAAGATAAGAAAGACGACAAGAAAGAAGATGAAAAGGACAATAAGGACAAGGATAAAGATAAGGATAAGGACAAGGATAAAGATAAGGATAAGGATAAGGACAAGGATAAAGATAAGGATAAGGACAAGGATAAAGATAAAGATAAGGATAAGGACAAGGATAAAGATAAGGATAAGGACAAGGATAAAGATAAGGATAAGGACAAGGATAAAGATAAGGATAAGGACAAGGATAAAGATAAGGATAAGGATAAAGATAAGAACAAGGACAAGGATAAAGGAAAAGACGAAAAGGGACAGGACAAGGAAGGCAACGAGCCTAAGCAGAGCAAGCCCACGCCGCTTCCCGAAAAAAAGCAGGATATGAAAGGCGCCGCTCCTCAAATGTCCAAAGATGAGGCCGACAGGCTCCTCGAAGGGCTGAAGAACGACAACGTCCCCCGTGGCATGCTTGACGACAAGGGAAAGAGGGGCGGTTACCCCAATGTGCAGAAGGACTGGTAGCGGTGGCTATAATTTCATTTTTCGTCAGGATGACGGCCACATACGCAGAAGTTATGGGCAGTGATAATTGTGCTGTAATACCAGGTTGCGTTGATAGAAGTAAGAAACCTTGAATCTATAGAAGTAAGAAACCTTGAATCTATAGAAGTAAGAAAACTTGAATCATCCTGAGCCTGTCGAAGGATGCTCCTTTAAGTCTCATTTCCCCATAAATCGGAACCCCTTCGACAGGCTCCGTCCTTCGACAGGCTCAGGATGATTCTATTAACAGGATGATTCTATTAACCTAAAAACGGCAGTTAAGTATCAAAAGCAGTTGGCATAAGTGCAAAATAAAATGGTTGAGCAGGTTGTTTTTGCAAAATTAATCTAAAAGCGTAAGAGATAATAATCTTCATTTTTTCTGCA
>JADFYO010000036.1 GCA_015233015.1 Nitrospirota bacterium
TCATGTAAAATTGACACTCTCAAAGAGAAAATTCCGCACTTACGCTCTTCTTAACTCCACATCTCGTAACTTATTAATACACTATACGTATAACCAGTACCTCTTTTGTCTTCACCGAGAATTGCTGTGCGTTCGCTATAACATTTGACGCGGACTGATGAATTGGCGTATATTATCAGGCGGCCATATATGACTATCAGGGAAGAATTATATTATTTAAAGCGGGATGTGAACAGCCTCATGGTAACACGCAACGGCGATGTTGTCACCTTGTGGTGCCCGATGAAGACAAAGCAAAGCGAGGTTGACCTTAGAAACCCATATTTACCGATGCTTGAGTATGCGAGGAATTGCCTCTGTGTCCTTCTTTTTGTGCCGGTGCCGGAGCGAGTGCTGGTCGTTGGGCTTGGCGGGGGGACTATTCCCACTGCGATTTCCGCCGTGGCAGATAGGGCGGTCATAGATGTTGTCGAGATAGATGAGGAGGTTGCCGGTATTGCACAGAGGTATTTTAACTTCAGACAGACAAACCGCCTCCGGCTCTTTATCGGTGACGGCGCTGAATTCATCAGGGAAGCGAGGTCCCTCTACGATGTCGTTGTCTTAGATGCCTACACGGGGGAACATCTTTCTGATTCGATCTATTCGGAGACGTTCTATTCCGATATCTCCCGATGCCTGACAGACAGCGGCATTGTGGCAGTGAATATAATAACCGGCAATAAGGCGTTATTCAAAAATAATCTCAGGCTTATTCACAGGGCGTTCGGAAGTGTATCGACGCTGGACTGCCATGGTTCAAACAATACTGTCATCTTTGCGGGCAAGAAGAAAATACCGGGCGCAACTCTGTGGCACAATGCCGAATTGATTGAACCTAACCTGCCATCCGGCTTTCACCCTTTGGCCCTTATAGGGGAATTTAAAGGTGTGCCGCTTCTGGAGAGGGCAAAGTGGCAGCTTAATAATATGCTGTAACAGTTACTCAAAATTCCATTTTATTATTGGTGCCGAAGGCGGGACTCGAACCCGCATAGGTTACCCCACACGCCCCTCAAACGTGCGTGTCTACCAGTTCCACCACTTCGGCCACAGACAAGCATGTTATACTACAACAGAATTGCCGGTGTTTTCAATCTTTTTTATTTGTTGCTCTACGTATGAGTCTTTTTTGTTGTGTCGGGCTTCTTTGCCGGGACCTGACTACCACCTAGTGATTGCAGCTGCTTCTTTGCCTGTTCTGCCTCTGGTGTCTGCGGGTAGTCGTCTATGATTTGCTGAAGTATTGTCCGTGCAGGCTTTGGATCTTTTATCTCGATAAACGCCAGTGCCTGCTTCAGCTTTGCAGCGGGGACTTTTTCGCTGTTCGGATACTTTTTCACCACCACATCGTAGCTTAGAATGGCGTCCTCGTAGCTGCCCTCTTTATAGTATGATTCGCCAACCCAAAAGTGCCCGTTCGAGGCTAACGAACTCGTCGGAAACTCCTTTATAAAGCGGTTGAATTTATCCCTGCTTTCCTTATACTTACCCGCATTGAAGTCTCTCATTGCCTCGTCATATATTGCCTTAGGATTGGCGGGCTGGGCGGGTGCTTCTACCAAAGGCGGTGGAGGAGGAGGCGGCTGCTGAACAGGGGGCTGCTGCAGTTGAACAGGCTGTTGTGGAGAAGGAGCTGCCATCGCCGCCGGCTTCTGTCCCGGTATTGCGTCGGGGCGTGCGATTATTATACCCTTTTTCTGCAGGGCTGTTTCGATTCGTTCGACCCTTCCCTTTATGTCGTTCAACTCGCCTGATACCATCTCCAATTGTGACTTTAATAGCTCACGATCGGTTTTTGAGTCGGCTAAGGCATGGTCAACATAAAATTTTCTCTCCTCGACACGTCCATATAGCTGCTGGAGTTCGCGGCTCATATTGGTAACCTTGGAGTTCAGACTCTCCTGGCTCTCCCTTATAGCGTTTAACATGTCGGCCTTGCCTTTTTGTGTGTCCGATATCGATAATCGACTCTGAATGTCCGTTACGTCTTCTTTTTGCTGAGATTGAGACCTTTTCAAATCACTCACCTCGGCCTTAAGACGAGTAACTTCGTCAGTTGCACAAGAAGCCATAACCAGTATCAGAACTGCCGGTACTATTTTAGTAATCCGCAACACGGCTTTTTACCTCCTATTTGCTGGAAACAAAGTGAGCTCTTCTGTTCTTTAACCAACATTCCTCAGAGTGCTCCATACATCCCGGCTTTTCCTTTCCAAAGCTGATAGTCTCAAGTCTGCTTGCAGGAACCCCTAAAGATACCAAATAGCTCTTTGTCGATTGCGCGCGCTGGTCTCCGAGGGCGAGGTTGTATTCGTTTGAGCCTCTTTCGTCGCAGTGTCCTTCTATCAGCACACTGACATGGGAGTTCTTCAACAGCCAGTCGGCTATCTTTCTGAGGTTTGCCTTCTCTTCTTCAGCGACGTCGTGTCTGTTATACGCGAAATGTATATCCTTGAAAAGGCTTGCCATTTGTGCCCGAATCTGATCTTCCGACAAAGCACCTTCTCTTATCTTGTCTCTGTCAATTTTTACTACGTCGTCTTTGCCATCCCTGTCCTTTGTCCCTATGCCTTTTCCCTTTTTGCTGTCGTCAGGAACTGTTACATCTTTCGACGCGCAGCCTGATGCAACAAGGGTAAGAAGCATTAACAGTAAAATTATGTGTTTCATTTCCATACCTCCAATGTGTTCAATGTGACCATGAAGGGCCAAAGGCCCTTATATTCCTAGGTGATATCCTCTTCTGTCCTTCTCCGCTTGCCGTCATTACGTAAACCCCCTTCACCCCGTCTCTGTCCGATGTAAAGGTTATCATTCTGCCGTCGGGAGAAAATGACGGTTCCTCGTTATTGCCTGCATCAGTCAGCTGCTTAAGGTCAGTGCCGTTGGGTTTTATCGTAAAAATATGAAACCGCCCACCCTCTCTTCCGGAAAACACAATCAAGTCCCCGGCGCGCGACCATTCGGGGGTAGTGTTATAATTGCCCTCGAAGGTCAGCCTCCTTGAATCTGTCCCGTCTATGCTCATTATATATAGCTGCGGCACGGTACTCTTGTCTGACACATAAACTATGGACTTGCCGTCTGGAGACGCTGACGGAGACACATCTATATTGTCAGAATGGGTCATGCGCATAACTTCCTTCGAACCAATATGTATGCGGTAAATGTTTGGGGTTCCCTTGGCAGACGATGAAAAAAGCAGGTAGTTCCCGTCTTGCGTCACGTCTCCGGCAAGGTCGGTTGTCCCTGATGAGTAGAGCTTGTCCTCGGAAACGGAGTCGAAGTCCAGCTCGTAGATGCCCCATTTATTGCCTCTAAGCGAAGAGTAGAAGAGTTTCTTGCCGTCAGGCGACCAGTGGGGCTTCATCGTTATATCCCCTTTTGAAACTATTTTCTTCATCCTCTGGCCATCGTAATCCATTAAATACAAAGACTTTCTGTCTCCATCCTGTCCTATGAATACTATTTTGGAGCTAAAATATGATTTTTGGCCGGTAAGGGCCTCGTAGATATCGTCGGCTATTTTATGGGAAAGCGGCCTTATCAAATCCTTTTTGGACGAATATTTCTTTTTCAATATATTGCTGGATTCGACAACGTCATACACAGATGCAACCACACCCAATGAGCCGTCTGCCTCAGCCTCAGCCGTCCCCTTTACGACAGCGTCTATGCCGAGAGGCTTCCAGTTGTCAGGATTAAACGGGGCGGTAGCGGTCTCTATAAACGCGTTCTTATTGATAAACACAAATAAGCCGGTAGCATCCAGGTCGCTCCTGATAATGTCGGCCATCTCGGTACCTTCTGCGACCCCGGCAAAATCCACTACGGCTATAGGAAGCCTCTTTAAACCCGGCGAGTTTATGTCTATATATACCCTTGCCGCTGCCCTGTCCGGCAAGCCTAGCAACACAGCCGCAAGTAGTAAACATATCATTGCTGCCAATAATCTATTTGTCTTGATATTTTTCATTGGGTAAACCTTATCCCTACTTCGTAAGTGTCTAACGGCGGCTGGGGCATTGGTACGGATTTGTTTACCGCGCTCAGGGCTGAGCGGTCAAAAAAGCTGTTTCCTGATGATTTCTCGAGTTTCATACCTTCTATCCTTCCATCCTGCCTTATTGTAAAGACCACAATGGCCTCTAAGCTCTTCTTGCCGCTGTCAGGGTATGCCCAGCGCTTTCTGACATGAGCGCCAACTGCGTCGCTGTATTCGTTGTTGACTGCATCGCCAAAACTGGGAGACGTGCTCTGGCTTGCGCCTGTGGGGCTTTGCCCCATTTTCACGTCCTTTCTGCTTAAATCCACGACCGAACGCAGCATTGCGTGCTGCTCGAGTTTCTGCTTTGACTTCAACATGGAAATCCTGTCCTCAACGACTGAGCTGTCCTTTGCACCGTCTTTGGACGGTTCCTTCGAGGACTGCGCCTTCGTGGGCTGTGCCGTTGTGGGCTGCTCCTTCATTGGCTGTTCTTTAGGGGGAGTTTTTTTTGTTATTTCAGGTTTTACGGCAACTGTCTCGGGGGTTTTCTTTGCCTCTTTAACTATCGTAGGTCCCTTTTCTTCTATGGGTTTAGCGGGCGCCGATTTCACCGGTACGGACTTGTGAGTTTCCATTGGCCTCGGCGGTTCCTTCTCTATTTTCGGCACTGGCGCTGTGTCCGTTTTTGGACTTTCTTTCATCTCATATTTCGCGGCCTTTGCCGGCTCTTCTCTCATAGGATGCTGCTCTTTCTCAACCGGCCTCTGCTCAACCTGTTTCTGTTCAACCGGCTTTGGTTCTGACCGAGGCACTCCCAAAGAAGGCTGAACTATGGCAGCCTTTACCGGTGAAACAAGATTGACCGTATATGTCTTTGGCAAGACATAGCGCGGCTGATGTTTTACCGTGTACATAAATGTCCCAAACACGACAGTATGCAACAACAAAGACGCTATCGTGCTGAATTGAACGCTCGGCTGCCTCATCAAAATAGCTCGGTTCCCCTTATTTGGCCCTTATTCCGGCAGTTATATTATATAGCCGACTTTGGTTCGGTTATCATGCCAAGTTTTTCTATTCCTGCTGCCTTAATCTCTGCCATTATCTCGATAACCTTGCCGTATGGTACGTTTTTGTCTGCCTCGAGATACACATCGGGATTTACATGGCTTATCGCCTTCAGTTTGTTTATTAATGAGTCCATTGTATGCTTTTCTTTGTTCAGGTAGATGTCGCCGTCCCTTTTTATTGTAATCGTAAACCGCTCTTCCTTGCTGAGGGCAGCCCCTTTGGTCTTGGGCAGGTCAATATCCAGCCCCTGCTTCATCAACGGGGCGGTTACCATAAAAATTATCAGCAAGACCAACATAACGTCCACAAGCGGGGTTACGTTGATTTCGGACATGACGCTTTTATTTCTTTCTACTTTCACTTCCTTCGGGGGTCATTCCTGTGTTCGTTAATGATGCTGGCAAAAAAGACCTCAAGGTCTTCCGAGAAGTCGTCCATTTCGATTATCTGCCGTTTAGCTGTGCTTAAAAAATAATTGTAGCCAATGACCGCCGGTATAGCCGCGGCAAGCCCCGCCGCCGTCGTTATCAGCGCCTCCGCAATGCCGGGGGCAACAACCGCTAATGACGCCGAACCCGCCGCACCAATCCCTCTGAAGGCGTTCATAATGCCCCAGACGGTGCCAAACAGCCCTACAAACGGCGTCGAAGAGCCGGTTGTCGCAAGGAAGTTCAGATACTTCTCCAGACGCGCCGTCTCCAGAGCGCCATACCTGTTGAGCGCCCTTCTTACATCTCCCGCGTTTCCCAGAGTGCTGTCCTCATATACGGCAGTGTAAATGCTTGCAAGCGGGCTTATTTCACAAGCCTTTGCAAGTTTATTAAGTCCGCCAGGCTCTCTTCCGGCGCGAAAATACTTTAGAAAATCACCCGACTCCCGCTTTGCCTTCGAGAAATATCTCCACTTGTAGATGATAATACCCCACGATACCACTGAAAATATCAGGAGCATCGACAGTACGCCCTTTACGACATACCCAGCCTGTAGAATTAAATTAATCGCTGTATAATCCATAATTTCCCATTAACAGGACTATTGTACAATGGTTAGCCGAAAAAGTCAAGCTCCGATTGGAAATCTAAAGCAGAAATATCCAGCTCTTAAAGCATCAGTCTGTAATTAGTTTGTTTTTGCCGGAGAAGACCCTGAAATCAAGGTTCTTAAAAATCGAGTTTTTGTATTCCAGCCACTTCAGAAAATCTATATTGACCGTATCGGACTTAAAGCTGCCAAGAAGGGCGTTGAAATTTGATATATGCTCTTTTGTCCTCTTAAGGGAATACTCTGTTGCCGTTGCCTGGGTTATCAAAAATGCCCAGTCGCTGCTTTGGGCAAGCAGGAGTTCCCTTACCATCTGGTTTAGTACCCTCTTGTTTAGCGCATTCGTTTCCTGCGCATCGTCCGGCATGTCGTAGTATTCGTCCGCAATTTTTTCCATTGCACCGGCCATGAAATGCAGATGTCTGTATATCCAGCCGTTATCATTGTTAAGCCATACCTCGTAGTAGCCGTTTTCACCCCACGAAGAAGGACTTGGGGCTACGGTCTGATTCATGGGATGATAGCTCAGATATTCAGAAGGGGTGACGGGTTTGATGATTTTATCCCGTTGTAATTTCAGGAGAACATGGTACAGGAAGTCCGGCCCTTCAAACCACCAGTGGCCGAAAAGCTCCGCGTCGTACGGGGAGACCATAAGGGGAGGCCTGTCCATGGCGGAGGAGAGCGCCTCTGCCTGCGTGTATCTGGAGCTGCAGAAATGCCCTGCATGAATCTTTGTTTTATTAAAGGCCGCAACGGGGTCGTATGGCAATTTATTCTCAGTCTTCCCTGTAATCTTATAGTACTTTAGTCCCGTGAAGACCCTGTTTCCATCGGGGGAAACGTAGGGTTTGATATAATCCATTTCAAGATCGTAGCCAATATCCCTGTAGAAGTCGCGGTAGTCGGGGTCGCCCGGATAGCCCGACATAGAACTCCATACCTGCTTAGACGTCTCGGGGTCCCTTGCAAACACCGCCAGACCGTTTAACGTGTTGACCGCCGAATAAACAGAGAACTTTGGCTTAGGCACAGCGTTGTTAACCCCATGAGATTCCAGAAAGAAGTACTTAATTCCATATTTCTTCAGGATTTCGTCCAATCCCTCATAGTAAGCACACTCTGGAAGCCATATGCCGGCGGCGGCTTTCCCAAAGTGTTCATAGTGGCACTGTGTTGCGATGGCAATTTGCGCCTCAACTGCGCGGGGATTTGCCCTGAGCAGCGGCAGAAAGCCATGCGTGGCGCCGCAGGTTATTATCTCCAGCCGACCCTTGTCTGAGAAGTGCTTGTATCCGTTTAGCACATTGCCGTTGAGTTCGCCCGTAAAGAAAGTCCTGATCTCTATAAACCTCTTATTGTAAAACTCCGCAACATTCAACATGCCGCTGTCATTTTTTACGCGGTTCATCTCTTTTTGGGAAAGCTCTGTCAGCCTGTCCATATACCTTATGAACAGACCCATAAGATACTCATCGACAAGCATTTCCACAAGGGGCGGCGACAAGGAAACGGTCAATCTGAAGTCCACGCCGTCTGCCTCAAACCTCTTCAACCTCATAAGAAGCGGCAGGTATGTCTCGAACAGGGCCTCGAAGAGCCAGTGTTCCTCTAAAAAATAATCATATTCGGGATGTTTTACAAACGGCAGATGGCAATGCAGTACCGGTAACCAATATCCCTTAATCATCGGTTAATTCCACTGCCCGAAATGGTACCGCCTGAATCCGACATCTCTTTAAAATCCCCAAACAATTTCATGATTGACCCGCCGCTGCCGCCACCTTTTATTCTCAATGACCTGAGAAACTCAATAAGCAGACGCAACACGCGGACATCTTTTGACCCGAAAAGGCCGATTATCAGCTCAAGAGCTTCCTTGTCCTCGTCAGAAAGATACCTTATATTTTCAATCAGCCTCAACAGCAGCCCTGTAATCTCATTATCTTTAGATTTCATGGCCAATAACCTGGAGATGACTTCTATCTCTGTTTCAGTTTGTCCAATAACTTCGCCCTCGTTTTGCTCCCATTTGTGCAGAATGCCCCTGCTTCTGAACTCCTCCTTCAGGCCAAGCACCCTAAACGATGGGACATTGATTTGATTGGATTTCAGAAGTTCATGAAACACTCCGTCCCTCTTGATGCCGATAGCTGCCGTCATAGGTTTGAAATAAGCCGCGCATTCGGCAAATATCTGGCCGTACTGTCCTTTTACCTCTGTGGAATAAATCTCTTTTTCACTGTAATCTTTCTCATAATCTATTTGGCGGGCATGTGGTATTTCATAAATCCTGACCTTGAAGCTTGCGGCAGCGGAACTTTGTATCTTATCGATGAGCAGTTGTTCGGTTAATTCCCAGTAAATATAGACCTTTTTTTCATTGACGGGGAGAATTATAATCGTATCGGCATTATATTTGACAGGGATTTCGTAATCCCCGGCTATAGGGTATCCGGATGTGTCCGATACTAAAAAGGCTATGCCATGTCCATCTTCACGAATGCCGCCTTTCTCGATGCCTTCAGTTTCAATGAGGGCGTCTTCCATAGCATCTCCCTTAACGATTTATTATTAACAACGATATTCAATGGGCAGATACCAGTAAAAACTTGTCATTGCTGGCTATCACTTTCGAAAATCTGGATGCCATAGAGCTAAACTATTTTTTTATCTGCCCGCTTGCCCGCTTTAGGTAGGTTAGCATAATGCCGCCGGTTATGTAAATAATTTTTCATGCGCGGCGCGCGGCGCAATTAATCCCGTAAATGCAGTGGTACGCTTGTGGATACAACTCCCTGCTTAAATAGTATTATGCCCTTTATGAAAATAGCGGTCTGGTTATGCAGAAGGTGATGCCACCATTTCATTGGAACGAATTCGGGAAGCACTACTGTGATGACGCCTTTCTGGTAACTGTTTCTTACGTCGTCGATGTAGTCCATCAGTGGTTCGACGATTGAGCGGAAGGGGGACTCCAGGATAACAAGCGGGACTCCCATCCCATATTTTTCCCATTGAATTTTCAGCTTCATTGTAACGGCCGGGTCAAGGCACACATACACTGCCGATACGTCGTCAGATATTGCCTTAGCGTACTTAATGGCGTTTAATACTGCCATCTGGAGGCCGGATATGGGGATAATGACGGAGTGGTGGACGTATTCAACTTCGGGTTCGGCGTTATCAATTGACAGCTGTCTCGAGACAGACTTGTAATGGCGGCTGATTTTCTTTGTGATGAGCATTATGATTGGAATGGCTATGATTACCATCCATGCACCGTGAATAAACTTTGTCCCGGCAATTACTACCGATACGACTGCCGTTGTTGCAGCTCCGGTTGCGTTTATGATCAGGTGTTTTACCCATCCCTTGCCTTTATTTTTGCGCCAGTGCATGACCATGCCTGACTGTGACAATGTGAAAGACAGAAAGACCCCTACGGCGTAAAGCGGTATAAGCTCGTGTGTGTCACCGGAAAAGGCCACCATAAGCACGGCGGAAACTACGCTTAGTATAATTACACCGTTTGAGAATACGAGTTTATCGCCGCGGTTTGCCAGCTGTCTTGGCAGAAAGCCGTCTTGTGCCATAATCGAGGAAAGCCGGGGGAAGTCGGCGAATGACGTATTAGCCGCCAATATCAATATCAAAAAAGTTGTGCCCTGAATAAAGTAGTAAAAAAAACCTTCGGCGAATATGGCCTTTGCCAGTTGTGAAAGTATGGTTTCTGTTTCAGACGGCATTATATGAAAGCGGTCAGTCAGCAGGGATATTCCCATGAACATGATGCCCAGTATCACGGCCATCCATGTCAGTGTGATGCCGGCGTTTCTGGATTCAGGGGGCCTGAATGCCCTAATCCCGTTAGAGACGGCCTCTATTCCAGTCATAGCGGTACAGCCGGAGGCGAATGCCCTCATGACGATAAATATCATCATAACGCTTGAATATGTCTGTACCACTTTGGGATGCTCTATGTGAGGAATGGACGACAGACGCATCGACCCAAAACCTATAAGGACAAAGATTGCGAAAATAAACGCGTAAGTCGGCAGTGAAAATATCTTGCCCGATTCCTTGACGCCGCGCAGATTGATAACGGTGATGATTAAAAGTGAGGCGACACACAATACTACCGTATAGTCATGCAGAAAAGGCAGCGCGGAGGTTACGGCGGCAACCCCTGAGCTGATACTAACCGATACCGTAAGGACATAATCGATAAGAAGCGCCGACCCCGCCGCAAGCCCTGCGTTATCGCCGAGATTGTCCTTAGCCACAATATAGGCGCCCCCTCCTGAGGGATACTCATGAATGGTCTGAAAGTATGAGATGGCAACGATTGCTATCAGAGTGGTTATGCCTATCGATATAGGTATAGAAAAGTGTATCATGCCCGACCCGGCAAGCACCAGCACTATGAGTATTTCCTCGGTTGCGTATGCTACCGAGGACAGGGCGTCCGACGAAAATACGGCCAGGCCGGTGAACTTCGATACGCGTTCGTGTTTCTCTTTCACGGATTCAATGGGGCTGCCGATGAGAAACGTCTTAATAGACATGTATCCTCCCTAGGCTTAAATGCAGCCAATACTATACCCCAGCGGCAAAAAAAAATCAATACGCCTCTCTTAGATTCCCGATGTATTCCCGCGGGGGGGAAGATACGTATTATTGCTTCATATACTTAATGGCAAGCTGTTTATCTATTTTGAATCCCTTTGAAGTACGGTTGAGGATAATCCCCGATTTTTTTAACTTAGACATAGTACGCGATACTACCTCTCTGACACTTCCCGTCATCGAGGCGATTTCCTGATGTGTAATATTCAATAAGACTATATCCCCGGAAGGAGATTTCTCTTCGGCGAGATCCAATATACATGACAGCACTCTCTTTTCGACATCTTTGAATGTCAGGGATTCGACAATCTTCGACAGATGCTGCACCTTTTGGCAAAGGGTGTGTAGTATTTTGATGCCTTGCCCGCTCAGCCCGTCACACATTAGGTCAAGAAACATTTCGGCAGGTATATTTATTACCGAAGACTTCTCGAGGGCAATCGCGTTTACCATTTGTTTCCTGCCGGTATAGAGCGGCGCATAGCAGAAATGCTCTCCGGCGGTCATCGTCTTAATAACTATTTCTCTGCCTTCTTCAGAGGTTTTAAACAACTTGATTGAACCCGACACTAAAATGAATATGTATTTAAGCTCGTCGGACGAAGAGAAAAGCATGTCATTTTTAGCGATTGTTTTTACATAGGATTTTCTTTCGATTAACTCAAGTTCATCGGCGCTCAGGTGTGAGAGGCAGGGCAGCGCCCTGAGCTTATTTGGATGCTCTTGTTCAGTTATGGAACGCACGGCAATCTCCACACATGGTAATTTCCACAGCATTTAATAATTCTATACCATAAATTGTGCCGTCAGGAGCTATATCGATGTTAATTTCATCACTTATTTTTATAGTTTCCACCTCGACAACTTTTGTATGCAGCCGTAAATATGCAACATTATACCTTGGATCATAGGTTAATTTCATCTTGAAACATCTCCTCCTGTCATATTATACCAAAATGAGTTCAAAGAAGTAAGATGATTTCTATAACAATCGAATCATCCTGAGCCTGTCGAAGGATGCTCCTTTTATTTCGCACGTTCCCACAAATCAGGAATCCTTCGACAGGCTCAGGATGATTCAAATATCAGGATGATTCAAATAACTGATTATGTTATAAGGATGATTGTTACTCATTTGGCTGCAACTTTGTATTAATAGCATTTCTACAGCCCTTTTAACAAGTTCCATAAACTAATAAAGGGGGAAAGGACTACGCCCCTTCCCCCCTTCTTCAATCGTTTGATTATGCTTACTTAAACCGCGGCTGCCACTGCCTTTTCGGTCTCTTTGAGCCATAACAGTCTTGAGCCGTTTACCACAGGCAGGTTGGCCTTCTCTATGAATTCGGCCGCGTCTATATCCAGACCCTCTGCCTTTGCAAATGGCTTTATCGATGGGGCTGGCTTTGACTTGAGCGTTGCTTCTATTTCATTTAAATTAAGCGCAGCAATCTCTGCCCCCGACGCCTTAGCCAGGGCAATGGCTATTTCGCTGTAGGTTTTGGCCTCGCCCTGCGGCTCTACCATTTTGTACAGATGTCTCATTCTTCCCATGTAATCTACTATCGTACCTCCACGCTCTAAAAATGCGGCGGCTGGAAGCACTATGTCGGCCTCTTTGGCTAATTCGGTCAGGTGTGAGTTGGCCACTATCAGAAAGTCTGCCTTCGGCCTCTTATCTAATGGTATATCTCCGGCGGCAAAGAGCGTCTTTACGCCTCCCGATGTCATACTCTTATAGTTTACGCCTTTTCCTGTGAGATTCAGTGCGGTTATGCCCTTTGCATTTGCCTCGATAGGCATCGAAAGCGCGGCACCCTTCATCGCTGCCACGTTTTGGGCTGCCTCAAATAGCGCCGGTGACGATATGATAACCGGCGTTTGCGCCTCTGCGTACATTACGGCGGCCTTTTCTATGTCTTCGGTGACTGCGGCACCGCTAACGTCAAGCCCTTTGGGAAGCGCAAGGCCCTTGTCAGCGAGTGCCTTCGCAAAGTTTTTCAGCATGTCGGCCTCGCTGCCTTTTAAGACAATATCGGCCGCGCCTGCTATTTTTACATCTTCAGAGTTAATCACGATTAGTTTGGCCTTTCTGTCTGCCTTTGTGCGCACTAAGGCATCGAGAGCAGGATACACACGCTCCCATTGATTTGGATTCAGACCGGTGACGACCATCAAATCCGCTGCCTCTAAATCGACGGCCTCACCAAGCAGCGTTGCAGCGTCGGCATAGAGGGATACCGAGGAGTCAATGTTTTCAATGCCGGCCTTCGCGGCATAGGACTTAATGGCGGACGCGTCCTCGTTTGTAATCGAGCCGGAGGTGATTATGCCGGCGTCTTTTCCCTTCATCTTTCCGGCGGCGATTTTGATGGCGTCATCCCATGAAGTCGCCTCAAGTTTGCCTGCTACACGTTTCATCGGCGTAAGCAGCCTGTCATGGGCGGTAAGGCTGTCAAACCCAAAACGCCCTGTGGCGCATATAAAGTGGTCTGCCCTTGCGGTGTTGCCGCCCGCCCTTATTTTCATTATATCGTTGTCCTTCTTATATATCCTTACATCGCAGTCGCCGCTGCATGAAAGGCATACTGATTCTATCTTTTCATACTCCCACTCCCTGCCCTTTCTCCACCTGTCCGCCTCAAGCAGGGCATTTACGGGACATACGTCAACGCAGCTGCCGCAAAACGTGCAGCCCGATTCCTGAAGAGGTTTGTCGTCTGCCGTCGTTACCTTTGAACCAACCCCGCGTCCCATGAAATCCAGTACGGCCGTGCCCTGTTCCTTGCATACCCTTACGCAACGTCCGCAGAGGATACAATAGTCGGGGTCGCGCTTGATAAACGGGTTCTTGTCGTCAATGGCAAAGCCGAATTTCTTTCTGGTAAACTGGGACTCCTGTAATCCAAATTCGTAAGCATAGTTTTGCAGATTACACACGGAGGCCTTCGTACAGGTCATGCAGTCCAGCGGGTGCATGGAGAGAATCAGGTCTATTACGAATTTCCTCACTTCCTGTATCTTTTCGTTTTCAGTTACCACGTCCATGCCTTCTTTGGTCTTCATAATGCAAGCGGTCATCTGCCTGCCGCCAACCTCAACGAGACACATCCTGCACGCCCCGATGCCTTTCATCCCCTCCAGATAGCAGAGGTTAGGGATGTGAATCCCCACAGAGGCTGCCGCGTCTATCAGGCTCATACCATCGGGGACTTTATACGGCTTGCCGTTTATCTTTATGTTTACCAGGTCTGCCATTAACTCCTCCTTAATGTAAAATATATGTTTTTCAAACCTCTACGGTCTCTAATACTTTTTTATCGGTTATTTCTATTGCCCCGTATTTGCATACCCTGACACACTCGCCGCATCTGGTACATCTCTTATCCACTATCTCATAGGGGATAAAGCCTGAGAAACGGCCAACCTTCTTCTCTCCCAGTATAGCGAAGTCCTTACAAACTAGTCTGCACTCGTCACAGGATACACACTTATCGGGGACAACCTTGTAGAGAATACTTCCTTTACACTCCCTGTCAGGGCAGCCGCCGGCAACGTGTATGTCGTAGATTTCAGGGGTCTTCTCTAATGTGTCTATGATGAACTTTGCCGTATCCTTGCCCTTTTTGCACATCGACGCTTCCAGCATCAACGGGGCAACCTGCCTTATAACCTCCAAATCGCGCGGCGTTGCCTCAGCGCCTGAGAGTTTTAAAAATCTTATCCTCATCTCGTAGCTTCCCATCGGACACGGCAGACACCTTGCGCACATCGGGCCGTCTATAAACTCGTTGAGAAACAGCAGAGCCTTTTGAACAATACACTTAAACTGGTTCGTATCCTCTGTTATCTCTTTCATGTCTTTCTCTTTATCAGCCATTGCCCTATCTCCCTATCCCCGTTTTTTCCCTGGTATATCTCGTGCCTTTCCCTATTTTTACTGCCCCTATCGGGCACGCCATAAAGCAGGCCTTACATTTCGTACACATTGACTGGTCTATGAAATATGACCTTCTGGTCTCTTTTACAGCATGGAAGGCACAGGCCTGTTTACACAGACCGCAGAGAAAACACTCCGAGTGCTCGATGGTAAAAGAACCCAGCCCGCTGCACACCTTTGCGCGGCAGTACTTATCATGGACATGCTCTTCGTACTCTTCTCTGAAATATTTCAGTGTGGAGAGTATCGGATTTGGGGCGCCTTGCCCGAGGCCGCAAAGAGAGCCTTTTTTGACAAGACGGGCAATCTTTTCAAGACGTTCTATGTCGCCAGGAACTCCCTTGCCCGTTGTTACCCTCTCCAGTATCTCAAGCATCTGATAAGTGCCAATCCTGCACGGGGGACATTTACCGCATGACTCCTCCTTTGTAAACGACAGGAAGAACTTCGCGACATCCACCACGCACGTATCCTCGTCCATTACGACCATGCCGCCCGAGCCCATCATCGACCCGGCCTTCGTCAGCGAATCAAAGTCAACCTTCAGATCTAAAAACTCCTCTGGCAGACATCCCCCTGACGGGCCTCCGGTCTGCACCGCCTTGAACTTCTTCCCATCGAGTATGCCGCCGCCTATGTCAAAGATTATCTCTCTAAGGGTAATCCCCATCGGCACTTCCACAAGCCCGGTGTTCTTTACCTTGCCTGTTAATGCAAAAACCTTAGTGCCGGGGGAATTTTCTGTACCTATGCCCTTAAACCACGCCGCACCGTTTTCAATTATAGGGGGAACACAGGCATACGTCTCGATGTTGTTGAGATTGCTTGGAAAGCCCCAGACGCCGCCGCCCGGTTCGGACAACCGTGGCGGGCGCGGCCTCGGAAATCCCCTGTCGCCCTCTATCGACGCCACCAGTGCCGTTGATTCACCGCATACAAACGCCCCTGCCCCTTCTCTTACATCTATTTGGCAGGAGAAGTCCGTACCCATTATGTTTTTGCCCAGTAATCCAATTTCCTCTGCCTGCTTAATGGCAAGTTTCAGGTTAACCACAGCAAGCGGATACTCGTGCCTCACGTAAACGAACCCGTACTGTGCCCCTATGGCATAAGCACACAGCAGCATTCCCTCGAGAAGCCCGTGCGGGTCGCCTTCCATAATAGACCTGTCCATGAACGCACCGGGGTCGCCTTCGTCGCCGTTTGCTATGACGAATTTTATCGTGCCGGGGGCCTTCTTGGAGTGCCTCCATTTCTGTCCCGCGGGGAAACCTGCACCGCCTCTGCCCCTGAGGTTTGCATTATCCACCTCTTGCAGGACCTGGTCTGGGGTCATCGCACTAAGGGCCTTTGCCAGTGCCGTGTAGCCGCTGACGGCAATGTAGTGGTAAATCTGGCGCGGGTCTATAAGGCCGTTATTTTTCAGGGCTATTCGCACCTGTTTTTTGTAATACGGGACGGTTTCCATCATTTCACACGGTTGCGTGGCGACGGAGTCCCTGTAGAGGAGTTTTCTTACGGGAAATCCTCCAGATATAGTAGATGAAACGATCTCATGGGCGTCAGAGTTTTTGACCTTCTGGTAGTAATAGCCCCACGGCTCTACCTTCATTACCGGGCCTTGCTGGCAAAATCCCTGGCAGCCGGTCTTCACTATCTCTACTGACTTATGTTCCGCTCCAAGCTCACGCTCTAAGTCTGCCACTACCTTAGTCGAGCCGGAGGCAGTGCAGGCAGTACCGCAGCACATCCTTATTCGCGGCACTCCCTCTTTAAACACCTCTTCTTTGAGTAGCAGCCTGAGATTATTGAATTCCTCTATGCTTTTAATTTTCTCCATGTGCCACGCCCTCTTCATCTATCACATTAATAAGGTGTTTTATCTTCTTAGGGCCTATCGTTCCCATAACCTCTTCGTTAATCGTTACCACAGGGGCCAGGCCGCAGCAGCCTACGCATCCTACCGTCTCGAGCGTCAGCTTAAGGTCCGGCGTGGTCTGTCCAGCCTTTATATGGTAACGGTCTTTGAGGGCGTTTTCCACTTTTGCCCCCCCTCTGACGTGACAGGCCGTTCCCGTACAGACCCTCACTATCTTTTTGCCGCGCGGTGAGAAGTGGAACTGCTTGTAAAAACTCGCCACGCTGTATATCTCAGCCAGAGGGATAGAGAGTTTCCTCGACAACGCCCTTAAAATGTCCTCGGGCAGGTAACCGTTTTCCAACTGTATCTTATGCAGAGTGGAAACAAGGATTCCCTTTCTCTTGTCATGGCCGTTTAAGACCTCACTGACAAGGCCTATCGACTCATTGACATCTATTGCATCTATATTCATTATATCCCCCCTGTCAGGACGCGGCCTGTTCCTTTTCGAATTTTCTTCTGTCTTCCATAGTCATCAGCACCCTCTCGGCACCGAATTTGCCCTGCTCATATTTTTTCAGTTTCAGGGCGGCTCTCTTTTTATCTATCGTGGCAAGCGTCTTTTCGAATATCTCTTTCGGGTCGTTTATGAATTCGAGTTTGCCTCCGAATCTCTTTTCCCACAGCTCGGTCTTTATCTTTTTGACCACGCTGCTTGCCTCAACCGGGCTTTCTGAACCGAATATTATATGCATCCCCGAGGCAACGCAATATGTGCCTATGGCAAGGGCCTTCTCACTCATCCACTCGGGGGCAATTCCCACGGCTGGCAAATCAGATATATCGTCGCCAAGTCCGCCCTCTTCTACCATCGCCGAGGCTATCGTCAATATCCTCGAATTGTCCACACACGCCCCAAGATGTAAAATTGGCGGTATTCCTATGGCCACGCATACCTCTCTGAGGCCAGGGCCGGCCATCTCCAGCGCAGTCTCAGGCGTCATATATCCAGCCTTCGCGCACGCGGCCGCCCCACAGCCCGTAGATACCACCAGAATGTCGTTCTTGATGAACTCCGTTGCCAGATAGTTGTGGTAACTGTCCTGCATAATGCGGGGATTGTTGCAGCCGACAACGCCTACGACACCCCTTATGCGCCCGGCCATTATGGCGTCGTTAAGAGGCCTGAATGAGCCTCTGTAACTGCCGCCCTGCATGTACTCTATATATTCGTGGGAGAAACCGGCTATCAACGGTTCAAAGCTCGACACGCGGCTTCCCTCTGTCGTGCGGTTTGGGTAGTTGTCGCAGGCAAGCCTCAGTATCTCTCTGGCGACTTCCTTTGCCCTGTGCTCATCGTATTGAATATGTATGGCGTCTATCATTTTACCTTTGACCGAGGTGGTTATGACCTTGGTGTGGAACTTTTTCGCAACCTGAGCAATGGCGGGCATAATGCACTGCACGTCAACGACCATAGCCTCGGCAAGGCCGGTCATTATGGACAGCTCCTGGTTTAAAAACCCTCCGGCAGTTGGAATGCCATGCCTCATCATCACTTCGTTTGCGGTACAGCACATACCAACGAGGTTTATTCCCTTTGCGCCTTTGCTTTTGGCATACTCTACCATTGCCGGTTCGGACGATACATCGACTATCATCTCGGCAAGCGTGGGTTCGTGGCCGTGAAGGACAAGATTGACCTCGTCTCCTTTCATCACGCCTATGCTGGCCGTTGCATGAACCGGCGTTGGGGTGCCAAATAGTATGTCCGTGATGTCGGTGCTGAACATACTGCCGCCCCAGCCGTCGGCAAGGGATACCTTTACGGCGGCCATCATAAGATTTTCAGGGTCCTGGTCAACGCCCATATTGGTACGGTGCATGGCCTCGCAGACCTCCCTGTCTATCCCGCGGGGGATAACTCCCCATTTTTTCCATATCTCCTGGCGCTTCTTCGGTGCCCTTTTGACATATGAGATCTCGCCCTTTTGGCGGCCAAAGTTCTCGATTATCTTCTCCGCTACTTCCTTTCCAATCTGCGCCGTGGTCTTTCCCTCTGTGGGAATATCGAGAATACCGGCAACTCTTTTCAGTTTCTTTACATCCTTAATCTGAAAATCAGGTGCCTCTCCGGTTGCTGCCTCAAGGAGCGTATACGCCATATCTCTGGCGTGGTCGCTGTGTGCGGCAGTCCCCGCGGCGCACATCCTCAGAAAGTTCCTTGCCGATACCACGGGCAGCGTTGCCCCGCATATACCGGAGGCCGTCTCTTCGGCGTCAGGGCCTACCAGTCTGCAAGGCCCCATGAAGCATATCTTACAGCAGGCACCCGTGTGGCCAATAGGACAGGGCTTCAACGACTCCGCCCTGTCAAAGGCGGACTTTATTCCATGGTCATGGCCCCACTCCAAAATCTCTTCGGCCACTTTATCGACACTTTTTAAATTCTTTATCTCTTCCATTTAAAGGCTCTCCTTATTTAGGGCTGTTCACAGGTCAAACCTGCCTTTGTTAAAACATCGACGGCATAGAAAGCGCCGGATGTTCAACTGACGTAAGGAACTCAAGGAGTTTTTCACCGTCTTCGGCTATCGTCTCATCGGCTATTTTGTCCAGGAAATCAGGAATGCCCTCCTCTTCTGCCCTTGGTTGAAGGCCTTCCTTAACTCTTTCCTTTAGGGCCTTCGTCATCCATACCACGCGTTTCAGGCCGCCGTCACCAAAGAGAAACTTCCTGCTGGTGATGAAATTCACCCCTATGCCCATAAACCCGGGCGTCTGTACGCCGCCGCCCACAGTCCCGGCAAGCGATGAGAACTTCATCCCTATCGGCGTCATCCCCGCGTGTCCCCTTTGCACTATCATAACCCCGTTGGCCTCCGGCACTACGCACATAATACACTCAAAGCACCCGCACGAGGTCATCGGATTTTCCATTATCGTATAGGCGTTCATAGTATCGAGGGCGCCGCCGGTTGAGGCCCTTATGTAATCATCGACACCCGTCCACCGGCCATATTTAGGGTCAATCACTTCACCCTTTATTATAGGCTGATTACCGCCCGATGGGTCTATGCCAAAGGCGGCCTTGCAGTCAAGCCAGTTATACGCACCGCAGAGGCCGAGGCGCTCAGGCGTTATTACGCATGTGTGGCTTGGCGCAAAGGACTGGCACAGCAGACACGAATAAAACTGCTCCACGGATTCGTCTGTCAGCGAGCCTAATCTCTGATCCCTTTCTTTCCATGTCTTGCGTGCCTCTTCGCGCTGCTTTATGACCTCTGCTTCATCCATAAACAGCGTCACCTGAACCTTATCCACAATGGCCTTGAACCTGCTATGGGTCATCGTGGAGTGAATCTTTGCTATGTCTTCGAGGGTAAAACCCTCGGCCTTGGCCGACTTGCTTACCCTGAGCCAGTTAACGTCGCGCTGGCCCATGTGCCATATGCCCTGTCCCTCGTTTATATTATGATGAAGTTTTCTCTCCATTATCGGCTCGTAGTCGGGCTGCATCTCCCTGCCCGCTACCTCAACAAGGATGCCCATAGGCATCGAGCCGCCGGCCTCGTAACGCTCCTTCCAGTTTTCCCCTTTTATGATTATCTTCCCGTCTTCTATCTCGTCAAGCTCACGGCCCTTTATAAACTCAAACGCCGGCGTTCTGTTACCGCCGAACTCTATGAATGTATCCTCTTTTCTTATCCTCTCGCCCTCAAACGCGGGGCCATAGGCAATAGGAATTGGCGGCTTGTGGGATACGATCTTAAGTCCTCTGACCTCTATGGCCTTAGCGACTATTTTCGCGTGGTCAAACTCCTTGTCAACCTCTTCATATGTACACACACCCGTGGGATGAACTACGGGGACGTCGGAGTCGCAAATCGCTGGGAATCCCATATTTATTGCCCCGGCGCCGGTTGCCCATTTCACATCGTCAAGCGGACCCAGCGGCAGTGCAAAGGCAAACACCCTGTCCTTCGTATATTTCAGACAGCCCTTGTAATCCCCCGGCTTTACGCCGCCGTAAATCATCGCCGCCCTCACCGCCCAGTCAAGGGCATAGAGCGTGTGTTCGGTCTGCGTCCCAAGCGGCACTACATAGACATCCCAGCCAAGCTCCACCTTCTTTCTCTGTAGCTGTCTCGTTATCGTCTCGCCGTTTGACATACCGGAAAGAAATACCAGTATGTTTTTCTCCTGCAATTCCCTCACAATACGGGCCGCGGTGTCATCGTCGGGGGCTGCCCCGATAATTGCCGCAAAGCCCGGCATTCTGCCGTCAACCAGCGCAATACCGAGGTTCCTCTGTATCGTGTCGGTTATAAACCCGTTATAGACTAATCCGGTTTCAGGGTCTTTCTCCGGCTCAAGGCCCTCCAGATATCTCATCGCAAGCCATATCTCTTCGGCAAACAGGGTTGCCATACCGCAGTCTAATGCCTCGCCAAGATAGGGCGTCCATTCCTTGTCAGCCGGCTCCGGGTGCAGCAACGCCTTTGCCATCATCAGGGCCTCTTTCATATCCTTCAGCGTCTTTACCGCAAATCCAGTCATCGCATATATCATCGGCAGATAAAACGCCGTATCCGGAAACTCGAACACATAGTCATCGCCCTTTTCGGCAATATGCTTAGATAACAGATGCTCGGCATTGTTGAAAACTTTATGCGCACCCCTTATGGCGCCGGATGCTATGATCTTTGACATCTTTTCCTCCTTAATCTCTGACTTAACCTATGGAAACAGTAATTTAGTACCGCATCCTGTTTATAACTTGTATATTCACCGTGCACGGGGCTTCACGCAGTCCGTGATTTCAGATAGCTTGGCAGCGCGTTAGCCTCTCTTGGGCCGACGGTTATCTTCCATCCCTCGAGTTTCTCCTCCAGGGCGCCGCTTAATATAGCCACATAGCCCGGAATTATCAACTCCTTATTTGATATTTTACTCTCCACGCCGCTTTCCTTTATGAAGGCGGCTATCTTTGAAGCGGTAAACTTTCCCGCCGCCCATGCGGTCAGCACCGAAAGCCCCTCGCAATCCATTATCGCCAGCCACGTTGGAACCTTGCTGTTTTCCACCTCACCGGCCACAATAAAGTATGTCAGAGAGAAGTTCGTAGTCACCAGAAGCGGTGAGTTCGCCTGTGGATTCCCTATTTCATAGACCTTTTGCTCCACCTGCATCGGCACCTGAGGGTCGGTGTAAATGTTCTGTCTCAAGGTGAACATGACCAGATTCTTCCACTTCTCAGCACTGGACAATACCACCACCGAGGCGTATTTGGCAATTCCCAGCCCGGCAATCAGGGTCTCAAGCATATTGTTCTCTCTTATGGCTATGTTTATCATAGGGTAGCCGAGGCTCTTATTGCCTTTTTTGAGGGCAGCACGCCTGATGTACGTGTTATGCTCTATCATCTCTTTGGCCGTCTTTGCCCCTGCGTCAAGCACTATGTCCTCAACACCTAAACCCTTGACCTTGTCCGACAAAGTGGACAGGGCGTCAAGACCGTTGGCCTTTATGCCGAGTGAGGCGCCGCTTGCCTTTGCAAGTTTTGCCATTTCCTCCGCGTTTGCCTCTGTGGCGCCGTAAAGGAGCGGCTTCTTGCCCGCAAAATGGGAAATAGCCGCCTTGGCCGCGTCAACATTTTCGGTACTCAGGATAACTGCGACGGCAGGCGCCTTTTCGGCGGCGGCCCTGGCCAGGGCCTCAAACTTCCCCGCGTCGTTCGATTCGTTTATCAGACAAAGGGCGTCTATCTTTAACTTCTGCCCTACCCTGTCAATCTCCGAGGTCAGACAGTCGTTTATCTTAGCCGCTACAGCGTCGCCGCTTTCGGTGTCTTTTATCGCAATGGCCAATATGGACGGATTTACAAACTTCTTTTCATGGCGAAACATGACCGTCTCCTCGCCAACCTTAACGGCGCGCGCCCCGGCTCCTATCGTAATCGGCCTTATGGGCGGGGCTGAGGCGTCGCCGAGCTTCTGCTTTGCGTCCTCCGAGACATCGGGACAGGCGTCGAGAGAGACCTTCCTCTGCGCCAGCTGCATGGCATAGGCAAGGCATGTCGGAAACCCGCACTTCTTACAGTTTGTCTTGGGCAGCATTTTAAATATTTCAACTCCAGTTAATGCCATCTGTTAACCTCCAGAGATTTAGTCTAAATATTTTTTGTTACATAAGCTCAGTGATAAACGCATCGACTGCCGCCGCCGCATCGGGATGCCTCATTATGAGAAGCCCCGCCCCGGCCATCAGCAGTGCCGCCGCCGTCTGCGCCTCCCATCCTATGCCGCGCTCCTTCATAGCACCCCACGCCGGAAGTATATCCTCTGAGGCAGACACCTCTTTTATCTTCCATACGTACATGCCGACATCCCCCAAAATGGGCTGCTGCATTGTGGCGTCGTTTTGCGTGAGTGCCGCAAGTCTTATCCTCTCCATAACCGTGTATGTATATTCGAGGCCATAGCCGAGGGCAGAACACATCGGGTCTATTATTACCTTCTCTTTATTAAATCCCAGCTGAGTTATCATTATATTGAGCTGCTTGGAAAGATTGATATCCAGTTCAGACATGGCTATGAGCAGGTGGTCATGAGCCATAGCGGCCGCGGCGACTGTCTTATAGTTTGCCTCCTGAGCCTTGCCGATTACACAGTTTCGGCCCTTGGCAACCTCTGCCGCCCTGACGAGGACGTCGGCATCCTTCTCGGCATGGTTGCTGCCAAGTATTATAAGAGGAACGCTAATCGCGTCCAGCACCTTTTTTACCGTTTCGGCGGCCTCGGCCGCGGAACGATTGCCGTTGTCCGGGTGTGTGCTGGCAAGGCGAAGTGCTACCGCCTTTGCGTTTAGTTTTTCCACACAGTATTTAGCCCATTTAACAGGGTCGTCTGAGACCCCGGCATATACCTCTCTTACCGTATCCGGCCAATCTACCGGCGCAATGTCCAGCACATCGAATGCTATGACCGGCCTGTTCGGTACTACGCCCTCGAAGCCATGAAACGGTAATACGTTCTCGCCGCCTACTGTGACGGCCTTCTCACCGTTTCCCATGGTTACTGAATATACCTTACCGGTATTTGTCTCTTTTGGCGGCGTGAATGCCATTTACCCCTCCATATTCCCAAAATTTAATGTCTTGCCGCTTCCGCGGTATTTATTATTTAACCATTTCCGCTTTTTAGTACGCTACATCTCCAGATACGAGTGCGCGTACAGGGTCTTGTTCATTAAAATATCAACCGTTTTTACCGTAGTTATTATCTCAGCCGGGTCAGCAATGGCAGCTGACAGGCCTTCATATATCAGGAGCGTTAGAAAGTGCTCGTTCAGTATGTGCCTGATGTGCTTGGGACAACCGTTGGATACGTTGCTGAGACCTACGACGGTCTTCATCGGCGGGTCGTTCAGGTCCTGAAACATCTTTATCGCCTCAACCACCTTCAGCGCCTGGTCCTGAGTAGTAGCCGCCTGAAGCACCAGCGGGTCGAGATATATATGCTCCATAGGGATGCCGTACTCAGTTGCCCGTCCCATCATCTCGGCGGCTATGGCGGCACGCTCTTCGGCGTCTGCGGGAAGTCCTCCCTTGCCTACCGTAAGGGCTATAACGTCACAGTTATATTTTGCCGTCAGCTCAAGTATTGGGAAACGCTCAGGGTCGTTCGACGTAGAGTTAATCAACGGCCTTCCCCATTCGTTATTGTGTACTTTCAGCCCCTTCTCCAGCGCCTCGTAATTGGTCGTATCCAGACAAACCGGAGCAGGGACGGCCTCCTGTATGGTTGTTACCATCCACTCCATTAAGTCCTCCATTCCTTCGGCAGGACCAATGTTAGCGTCTATCATACCCGCGCCCTTTTCAAACTGGGCCTTTGCTATCTCCTGAATCGGCCCTTTGTCACGTTTCATCATCGCTTCCCTGACACGTTTTGCTATTATACTGAGCTTCTCTCCTATTATAAGCATGGGTCACTCTCCTTTTTAGGCATAAACAGTCTCCTTTTCGAAATTATTCAACGCTATTTTAACTTTTAATATATCATAAAAAAAACTAAATGGTAAAGCATTTGTCAAAAAAAAATCAGGGGGCTGAAAACTGACTGAAACTCTTGTAACTATGGTTACAGGGGATTGGGGACTTGGCGGTTTACACCGTGAGAAGTCAGGGGCAGGCAAGGCGTGCTATACCTGCCCTTGCAAAATCTACTTAAGACCTAAATCTGTGGCTGCGGCCTTCAAATCGGCCTCGTTGCCTTTAGCTGCGTTCATCATCGGACTTTTCGAATCCTTCGCAGCCTTTACAAAGGCGTCGGCGGTCTTCAATTTTGCCACGAGAGCTGCCTTATCGGGAGCGACCTTTCCATTGTGGCAAGCTGCGCACTTATCAAAGCCTCCGGCCATTGCCAATGTAGCAAATCCAAAAACTAATACCAGTGACATTGCTATTATCTTCTTCATCGTTTTCACCTCCTTTATATCACGAACCTTAAATTACGCTGCAATATGTATTAAGTATATCCGCCTGAGGATTTTACCACACAAAAACCCCTTGAGTCAAATTCTCATTGACCCAAATTCCAAAAAAAAAAGTAAGCCCCGAACTAATGAAACCTATACAAAAACCGATAAGTAAATGTATTATTAATTAGTTAAGTTTCATTTTATGGAGGTTAGGGATGGACAACATCGTGGATGAAGTCGAACAGAGGGCTAATATAGCCTTATCAAACCAACTGGAGATGCTGACGTTTTACCTGAGCGATGACCAGCTGTATGGGATTAACGTTTTTAAAATAATTGAAGTCCTGGAATGTCCGTCCAAAGTCACCAAAATGCCTAACTCCCACTTCGCAGTAAAAGGTACGATTAACTTCAGAGGCAAGTCTATTGCCGTGATCGATTTGTCTGAAGCGCTTGAGATGGCACCCGTTGACTACAAAAACACTATAAGCTACGTTATTGTGTGCGAATACAACGACCTTGTCAATGGTTTTTTAATTAATTCCCCCAATACACTCATTAACCGCAGCTGGGAGGATGTGAAAAGCCCGTCTGCCGTCATAAGCAGAACCGCCTGCCTGACCGCCCTCGCTTATACGGACGACGGCAAGACGATTCAACTCCTTGACATAGAAAAAATACTCTCCGAGGTCATAGGGCTTGATAAAGACCTCTCTGACAATTTTAAGGATGCAATCGAAACCGAGGCAAAAGAGATCAATTTTAAGGACTACCACCTGCTCATCGTTGACGATTCAAAGTCGGCGAGAGTAATGCTGCAATCTGTCGTTGACCAGCTGGGCGTCACATATACCCTGTTTGACAGCGCGATAACCGCGTTTCAATTGCTGGAGGATTTTTCAAATGGCGACGTGCCGATTACAGAAAGATTTGCTATGATAATATCTGACATCGAGATGCCGGGCATGGACGGATTTACCTTCACGAGAAAGATAAAGGGAAATCCCAAACTTTCGGGGCTTTATATCATATTACATAGCTCGATGAGCAACCAGTCCAATATTTTAAAGGCCAAACAGGTCGGCGCCAACGATTTCCTCCCCAAATTCCGGCCCGACGAGATAGCCGGTAAAATCCTCGACAGGATACGCTCGATAGCGTCAAAATAATTTGACATCGCTATTTCATTATGATACAATATCCCCCTAAGGTTATGTTACAGTTTATGTAACAGTATTTTAATACCAAACCGGCAGACATAAGGGGGTTTTTTATGGCAGACGGCAGCTATTCAATAGCAGTAGGAGCTGTGGCAAAGGCGTTGGATATCGGACGTTTCACAGGGGCAATGGCCATGAAGCTCATTAACTCAGTCCCTACAAACGACGAACTTCGCGCGCTGGCAACTCCGGCATATAGCCCAAACCCTGAGGGCACAGGCACAAAAGTAAATATATACGCCTGAGGCCAGGCTGCAGACTTATAATATTAATAAGTCTGTCGTTCCTGCGTAAGCAGGAATCCAGCTTGATTCTTTGAACGCATTTTGGTGTTAGTCTAACAGCTTAAAGACGTGTTCTTCTTCGAGGAGTGTATCGAATTCTTCCGCCGGAATTGCCTTGTTGAATATATAGCCCTGCACCTCGTCGCAATCGAAAATCCTGAGAAGCTCAAGCTGTGCTATTGTCTCCACACCCTCGGCTATTACCTTGACGTTCAGGCTGTGTGCCATCGAGATTATTGTTGACGTGATTACGGCGTCGGATGGGTCGGTCGTGCAGTTTCTTATAAAATTTTGGTCTATTTTCAATATATCGATTGGGAAACGTTTTAAATATATCAACGACGAATATCCCGTTCCGAAGTCGTCTATGGAGATATTTACGCCAAGATTACGTAGTTCTTTCATAGTTTGAATGCTTAGTTCGACGTTTTGCATCAAACCGCTTTCGGTTATTTCAATATCCAGGTACTTGGGGTCCAGGCCTGTCTCATCGAGTATTGCGGTTATCTTTTTTGCAAGCATGTCGTCTTTGAACTGATGCGCGGAGAGATTTACGCTGACACGCTGCGGTGGGAAGCCGTTTTCCTGCCATAATTTATTCTGACGACATGCCTCTCGCAGCACCCACTCCCCGATTGAGCATATCAGATTTATCTCCTCGGCCAATGGGATGAATCTGGCGGGTGATACAAGACCCATTTGGGGGTGCTGCCATCGAATAAGGGCTTCGCATCCTATGAGCTTGCCATTTTTGATATTTATCTGCGGCTGGTAGTGCAGCGTGAACTCATTAAGTTTAAGCGCTGTACCCAGCGCCTTCTCAAGGTTAATTTTCTCTAACATAGCCACATCCATGGTCGCGTCGTAGAATTTAAACCAGTTTTTCCCGTGCTCTTTTACATAATACATCGCCATGTCGGCGTTTTTTGTGAGCAGCGCCAGATCATCCCCGTTATCGGGAAATATGCTGATGCCAATACTCACCCCTATGCTGCATTGCTGGTCATTGAGAACAAAAGGCTCGTTCATAGCTATTACTATTTTTTCCGCGATACTGGCGGCGTCGGCAGATTTATTGATTTTAGTGAGAAGGATCTGGAATTCGTCCCCTCCCATGCGGGCAACCGTGTCGGACTCTCTGACAGAAGCTCTGAGCCGGACGGCCACTTCTTTTAAGAGAAGGTCTCCCATATGATGCCCAAGCGTATCGTTTACTAACTTGAATTTATCGAGGTCTAAAAACATGACGGCAAAGTTGAAAGAAGCCCTTCTGGCCTGAAGCAGTGTCTGCTTTAAGCGGTCCTCATAGAGAGAACGGTTTGGAAGACCGGTGAGCATATCAAAGTGGGCTAGTTGTTTGAGGCGTTCTTCGGCGTGTTTGCGCTCGGTGTCGTCGATTTTTACGGCTATGAAATGTGTGATTTTCCCCATAGTGTCCTTTATCGGAGCTATGGAGAGGAATTCCCAGAAGAGTGTGCCATCCTTCTTTTTATTACACATGTCGGCGCGAAACTCCCCCCCTGCCGTTATCGTATTCCACAGGCGTTTGTAAAACTCCGGGGGGTGTTTGCCGGATTTCAATATACCTGGCGTTTTCCCTTTGACCTCGGAAAGCGTATAGCCGGTACTCTCTGTGAATTTCTGATTTACGAATTCGATATGCCCGTTTGTGTCGGTAATGACAATGGAGCTGAGACTTTGTTCGACGGCAATGGACAGTTTTCTCAAGTCGTCTTCGTAGCGTTTTCTTATAGTAATGTCGGTTGCCACACAGACGATGTCACCGTTTTCCACTCCTCTCATCTTAGTGAAGCTGCACTGAACCGCCACCTTCCCGCCCGTTTTGGTTTTTAACCATACCTCTACTCTTCCTGTTTTGTCCGAAGACCCAATGGCGCGTATATCTTTGAGTTTTTCCCCGATAACACTGCCTTCCTCAAACAGATTAGCCGCTGTTGTGCCGATAAGCTCATCCGCGTCAAACATGAGGATGTCGCTTACGGCATGGTTAATCGCTTTTATCATTCCGTTAACATCTATTACAAGGAGCATATCGCCCATGGCGTTGATTACGCCGTTGAGATAATCCTTGGAGACCGCCGTTTTTAGCAGATTACCGGCCATATCGTTGAACGCAGCTGCGAGGTCTCTGATCTCGTCGTCTGACTCTGGAACGGTGATTTCCTGGGAGAAATCTCCCTTTCCAACTTTGCTGACAGACAGGGCAAGCGTCGCTACCGGACTCATAATTTCATGAATCTTCTTTCCGCCAATTATGAATATCAGGACGCCGGCTGCCGTCATAAAGATAAGGATAATTCTCAGATATTTGTTTTTCTTCCCGGAGATGGTCGCAAACTCGTTCGTTATTATGTTGCTTATGTCAAGCAGTGCGGCACTTTTTTCATGAAGTATTTGTTTCAGGCCAGAGGTTTGTGTATCTATATCATAGGCACTTCTCTTAAAAGACTCAAGCAGGATGATATTTTCTCTGAACACGACATCCATATGGCTTGGGGCAGGGGGATATGTAGTACCCGATATAACTCCGCCCTTGTAGAGTGTGTAAAGGTTCTGTTCGTACTCTTTGACGGCCTTAACGAGACTCTCCTTGTCGGAGAAGTCTTCGTATGCGGCTGATATTGCGTATTTCTCGGCTATCTGCGAGAGCACGCGCTGTTTGCCGGCAAGGTTTATAACCTTGGAATCATCCTTCTGCAAGTGCTGGTAGTAATATATGGCGGTAAGCTCAAATATCCCTGTCATCGTTACCATAAACAACAGAATATTTACCTTTCTGCTTAAAGACACCCTCATGCGGTATTATAACACGTACAGGCGAATATTTTCATTACCGGACCAGGATGTGTATATATCTTTAATCATACTAAGATGCAATCATACTAAGATGCAATCATATGAGTATCAATCATCCCGTTAACAGAATCATCCTGAGCCTGTCGAAGGATTACCGATTTATGGAGCAATGCGAAATGAGGGCGCATCCTTCGACAGGCTCAGGATGATTCAAAATTGTTTACCTCATTCAAAATTGCTTACTTCATTCAAAATTGCTTACTTCTATGAGTGCAGTTGGCATTTAGTCAGAGTTTTCCTGAGCGCAGTATTGATATTATCAGCCATATCCCCAGGAAAAAGGCTATCGAGAAACCCAGAGTTCCTATTGCCGGCACGTCAAATACCTTAGCGCCCGTATTTGACAGTGTCAATATCGACGAACTCATAATTATAGACGCTATCACTATGCTGAAAGACAACCGGTTAGAGGACTTTTCTAAATCCCTTGTCAGACGGTCTATGCCTGCTATATTAGATTTTATCGTGAACTCGCCGGATATCATCCGCCTCAGCAGGACGCGGAGTTTCTTTGGCGTATCTATCAGAGAATCGGCAAGGCCGGACAGGTGTCTCTCAAACTTATCGAAAACCCTCTTAGGTCCGTATTTTTTCATCAGCAGCGTTGACGTATATGGCGTTGCGGCGGTTATAAAGTTAAACTCGGGCGCAAGATCCCTGACCGTATTATCAACGATAAGCAGGCACTTATCTATGAGCAGCAGAGACGATGGGATTTTCAGCTTATGTTTTATTGAAAGATGCGTTATCGTATTCAAATACTCGGCAAAATTAATCTCGGCAAGCGCGCTGTCATAAAGCGGCAGCAGGAGTTCCATCATATCGGACATAAATTCCTGCCTGAAACGGTCAACATCCATCTCGTCCGTTATCATTCCAAGCTCTATGAACTGGTCTATCAACGAATCGAAATCCTTATGCACAAGGGCAACAAGGAGCGCCGCGATGCTTTCCATCACTACCGGGGGCAACCACCCGGCCATTCCGAAATCCACGATTGCGATGCGCCCGTCGTAGAGGATGAACAGATTGCCGGGGTGCGGGTCGGCGTGGAAAAAACCATCGTCAAGTATCATCTTAAAATATGCGTTTACAAGCGTTGCCGCTATCTCAGTCCTGTCAAGACCAGCCCTGTCTATCGCTTCCGTATCGCTTATCCTAATCCCCTCTATCCTTTCCATTACCAGCACCCGTTCGGATGTAAATTCAGGGTATAGGACGGGGATTTTTATAGTCTTCTCTGCCTTGAAGTTCTTTGAGAAGCGCTCGATATTTTTGGCCTCTTCAAAGAAGTTCAGCTCTTTTTTTATCGTCCTCGTGAACTCGGCGATGATACCAAGCGGGTTAAAGACCTCCGTGTCCGGCATGTACCTGAGCATCAGGCCGGCCAACATTTTCATAATACTTATATCGGTTTCAATTATCTCCTTTATTTTAGGGCGCTGTACTTTCACTACCACTTTGGAGCCGTCTTTTAGTGTTGCATAATGTACCTGTGATATTGACGCAGCGGCTACAGGGGTTTCTTCTATCTCCCCGAATATGTCGGCTATTGGCCTGCCGAGTTCTGCTTCGATTATTTCTTTGGCGCTATCAAAAGGAAACGGCGGCACCTCGTCCTGCAGCTTCTCAAACTCCATGGCATACTTTTCGGTTATCAAATCTGGACGGGATGACAGTATCTGAGCGAGCTTTATAAACGACGGGCCGAGTTCTTCGAATACCTGCCTGAGGCTCACTGCAACCGAGGTCTCTAAGATTACACTGCCGGTTATGAGCTTGATACGTTTTCTGAACGGGATCAATCCATGCAAATTCAACTGCTCGATAAACTGCCCGAACCCGTGCTTTACCAGGACATTGAGTATCTGCGTTATCCGGTTTATGTTCCGGTAAGTCCTTCTTATTTTAAGAAGTTCGCTAAACATCCTTCTTATTTCTTGACGTCTGAGCAGCCACCTTCATAAGCGGCAAGGCGCTGTGAGAGGGCTGCAATCTTATTGTTAAGTTTTTCTATGTCGTCCTTTGAGGCAAGGTTCATCTTGCCAAGGGCCATATCCATTATTTCAGAGATATTTATACCTGAAGCCGCGCCGCTAATCTTCTCCGTCCAATCGTCTAACATTGATTTGCCCTGAGTTTCGCTTAACTGCCCTTTTTCAACTAGCCCTTCGACAAACTCTCTGAGCATTTCCTGCGCCCCAAGGGCTGCCATTATCGTGTTCTTCACTAAATCAAGCAACATTCCGCCTCCTTAACAATACTGATGAATTCTAACATAAACAAACCGTTAAATACCAAAATACCTGAAAATCATCGGCTTTGTAACACATACTATCGACAATCACACGTGGTTGATGGTAAAATACCCCTGTGGAAACGATTGAAAATGAGACAAACTGAATAAAAATGGACACTGAATAATCACTTCAGGGGGTATTATATTTATGTGGAAAAGTTTTGCTAAGGGTTTATTAGTATCGATGACGTTTCTCGCAATGCTTGTGCCCACACTGTCTCGTGCCGATAACGGATGTACATGGAATAGCTCAGGCGTGACTTCTTCTAAGGGATGGACTGCTGTGACGTCAAGCTCTGACGGCACTAAACTGGTTGCCGCCAGCAAATATGGAGATATCTGGATGTATTCAAACGGCACATGGACGGCAACCGGCGCAAACGGCGGGCTGGACAACTGGACTGCCGTGGCGTTGAATTCAGACGGCACTAAACTGGTTGCCGCCGCTTATGGTGGAGATATCTGGACGTATTCTAACGGCATATGGCTATCCAATAATGTTAACGGCGGCAAGAGAAAATGGGCTGCTGTGGCGTCTGATTCAACCGGCACTAAGCTGGCTGCCGCTGACGCTTATGGAGATATCTGGACGTATTCGGGAGGCAAATGGACAGCTAACAATGTCAACGGCGGCTATAACAACTGGAGCAGTATTGCGTCAAGCTCAGACGGCACTAAGCTGGCTGCCGCTGCTAATAGCGGAGATATCTGGACGTATTCAAGCGGCATATGGACGGCAAATCAGGTTTATGGAGGCAACAACGATTGGAGCAGTATAGCGTCAGATTCAACGGGCACCAAGCTGATTGCGGCCGTTAATGACGATGCTGTCTGGACAGACTCCAGCGGCGTATGGACGCCTGTTTCGACTTTAGCAAAAAAAGACAATTTTCACGCAGTGGCGTCCAGTTCAGACGGCACTATGCTGGCTGCCGCTGCCGATGGCGGAGATATCTGGACGTATTCAAGCGGCACATGGACGGCGGGTAATGTAAATGGCGGCGGCAACAATTGGAGCAGTATAGCGTCAAGCGCAGACGGCACTAAGCTGATTGCCGCTATCGGCTCCAATAACGGCGCTGTCTGGACTGGGACTTGTTCTGCGTACTATGGAATTGCAAGTTCGTGGATTAACGCGATATATAATGAATATTCCTCGTACTTTGGAACAAAATCCGGTACCATTTCTACATTAACAACGACAGGCGGCACATACTTTATCCAATGGTTTACTAATATGAGGGCAATTTTGGCATGGAACGATGGCTATTTATATGCCTATGACGGCACTAGCTGGAACGGCATTAATATCGCATGGGTCAATGGCCCGGATGTTACCGCAGGCTGGCGAATAAGCCAGGTATTTAATCAATATGCCTCAATATTGTTAGCGAAATCGGGCAGTTTGATTACATTAACAACGACAACCGGCACATACTATGTGCAATGGTACACCAACGGGGCTGCCCTTGTGGCATGGACAAACGGGTACATCTATGGCTATTACAATACCACATGGTACTATCTTGGAGTGAAATGGGAATAGACCGAGAAGGACGCTTAGTCCTCGAAAACGTCCATGATATTGACTTGCAGCCCATCGATGACTTTAGAGGAAACCACACCTTCGATCTCTGCAATGGAGTGTGTCTTATATCTATCGCCCTCAATGGTTAAGACCTCGATGGCCTGTAACTCCGGTAAGACGATCCAGTACTCCGGCACCCTGTACTTCTCGTAAATAGCCCTCTTCACGACCATATCCCTTTCGTAAGTCCCGGTGGATATAATTTCACATACCATGTCTGGAACGCCTCTTATCCAGTCCTGCTCAATGACCGCATTTTCCTTTCTGACAAACAATATGTCGGGTTGAAGCCGGTTCACTCCTTCCTCGAAGATTACGTCAAGAGGGGAATAGTGCAATTTGCCAAGTTTATTCTTTCTGACGTGGCGGCGTATGATGTCATATAGATTCTCACTAACTACCTGATGTCTTCTAAATGGACTAGGCCCCATGATTTCCTCACCGTTGATGATTTCCGTTAAGTCTAAGTCTCTTTCAAGAGTTTCCATAGTAATATTCTACACTCAGACAAGTGAGTTTGTCGATACCATATCAGCAATTCTCGGTGAAGACAAAAGAGGTACTGGTTATACGTATAGTGTATTAATAAGTTACGAGATGTGGAGTTAAGAAGAGCGTAAGTGCGGAATTTTCTCTTTGAGAGTGTCAATTTTACATGA
>JADFYO010000037.1 GCA_015233015.1 Nitrospirota bacterium
AATGCAAATAAAGGAGCATTCTTCGACAAGCTCAGAATGATTCAAATCTTCTTACTTCTTTGAACGCATTTTGGTCTGAGACGTTAAAGTGGATGTTTATCTTCCGGGCAGGTCAGCTGCTCGCTATCTTGCCCATGCTCAGGACATTTATTAAACAGAGTATTAACCGGCATCGATTTCTTCAACTCCGTAAGCCTCGCAGAAACATAACTTACCAACTCGTCAAGCCCCTGGTGAGCTACGGCTGATATTGCGAAAAAAGGCATCCCGCGTTCAGCGCAGTATTGCTTTAAAATATTCAGCCTCTCTCCCGCTCCCGCTACATCGAGTTTTGTGCCCACTACTACTTGTTCTTTTCCACCAAGAGTCTCACCATAAAAGCTGAGTTCTTGGTTTATTACTCCGAGTATGTCAACCGGGTCTTCCTCAATATGCTCTGATATATCTACCAAATGAAGCAACAGAGAGGTTCTCTCGGCATGGCGCAGAAACTGCAGTCCAAGCCCTGCCCCATCATGCGCCCCTTCGATGATGCCCGGGATGTCGGCCACCGTGAAACTCATGTAATTCCTCAGTTTCACCACGCCAAGATTTGGCACAAGCGTGGTAAACGGGTACGCCGCTATCTTTGGCCTTGCCGCGGAGACTGCCCCAATCAGCGTGGATTTGCCGGCATTTGGCATCCCTATAAGCCCCACGTCGGCAATTAATTTTAACTCGAGAATAAGGCCGGCCTCCCCGCCATCTTCGCCGGGTTGGGCAAATTTAGGGGCCTGATACGTCGAGCTTTTAAAGTGCGCATTGCCCTTCCCACCCCTTCCACCTTGTAATACGACGGCCTCTGCCGAGTCTGTGGTCAGGTCTGCTATGATCTCTTGTGTTTCGGCATTTTTAATCACCGTACCGGCGGGAACTTTTATGATTAGGTCTTCGCCGTTGGCCCCGTGCTGGTTGCTTCCCCTGCCGTGGCCGCCGTTTCTGCCCTTATAGTGCTTCTTATATTTGTGATCCAGGAGGGTGTTTAACTGTGCGTCGACCCTGAAGATTATATCCGCGCCCTTGCCGCCGTCACCGCCGTCAGGGCCGCCCCTGGGTTTAAATTTCTCCCTCAGAAAACTTATGCATCCCCTTCCGCCATGTCCGGCCTTCGCGTAAATTGTAACATAATCAACGAATTTCATAGGCTGCCCGCGATGTTTTATTGTAAGAAACAAAAACGGGGAGAAGGCTTCCCCCCGTTAAGACATGCTTATTGTAATATTCTATAAGACTCAGGCTTGAACCGCTAAGGGATATACGCTGATCTTCTGCCTCGTCTTGTCCTTTCTCTCGAATTTAACTACGCCGTCTATCTTTGAGAACAACGTGTCGTCAGAGCCTATGCCTACGTTTGTGCCGGGGTGAAAATGCGTCCCGCGCTGCCTGACAAGGATACTGCCCGCCGTGACGGCCTGACCGCCGTATCTCTTAACCCCCAGACGTTTTGCCTTGCTGTCTCTTCCGTTTCTTGTGCTTCCAACGCCTTTTTTGTGTGCCACGGTTTATCCTCCGATTATCTCTTCAATCTTTATCTTTGTGAATGGCTGCCTGTGGACTATGTGTTTTCTGTGGGCCTTGCGCGGTTTCATCTTAAATACCTCAACTTTCTTATCTCTGCCGCCACTGACCAACAGTGCCTTCACCTCTGCACCCTCCACATATGGCTTTCCAATAGATAACTTCTCATCTTTATAGAGCAACATCACCTTATCGATTGTGATAATATCGCCGTCGTTGCCCACAATCTTTTCTACCTTGAGTATTTCGTTGGTCGTAACCCTGTGCTGCTTGCCGCCCATTTCTATTATCGCGTACATCGACTACTGCCTCCTTACTTAATTAAGCTCTCACTAATCACACTCAACAGATATTACAACATAAATTATAATGTTTTGTCAAAATTTATTTATTCCTACCGGCACGAGGCCAGGTCTTTTTCCACAGTACATGATGTCATGGGTGTGCCGTTTTTGTCCCTGAGGGTTACGCTCCAGCCGTCCCCAGCCGGCTCGATAGTCGCAAAACCGAAGGCAGACAGACTTTTTACCGTTTTCAGGGTCTTAAGGCCAATCCTATAGCCCTGAACCTTTGAAGATATAGCGGGATAGAGCAGCGTTCCGCCATTGCCGATGATAAACTGGGGCGGTGTGCCCTGTTCGTTAAAGCTGAACATGTCAAACACGTTCAGGTGCCCGGAGATAACCATGTCATACTTTGACAGCAGTGTATCCCACTGCGCCGATCTGAATGCGGTTTGAAGTGTGGCGTTGAGAGTTCTGAGCCTGTCCACGGGTTTTTTCTCAGGGTCTTCGGTTAATGCCCAAATCGGTCTGTTGGTGAGAAACCAGCGGTGGACAGCGGTGGTGTTGTCATATGTCTTAATGTATGAGGAATATCTGCTGGATTTAACCGCTTTGAATGTGTCGTCATCCGCGTTTGTGGAGTCTAATACGCTTAGGGTGAGTGTATCGAGGACGACGTTATAAGGTTCCGAGTAATTCTCACATTTCTCCCGATATGGAAACGGGTCAAGGAGCCGGAACCATCCCTTTGGATTTAATACGCAGTTCTCCCTTTCGCCTCTGAGAAATATCCACGGGGCGGCGGGCAGCAGATTTCGCGCCGGTATCAGCAAGTCGGCCTCCCACGCGTCCCAGTTGTCGCCATAAGGGCTTGTGAGGCAGCCGCCCTGTTCCTGCGGGCAGATGGTATCGCGATACATATAATCCCCTGTGTGGATGATTAAGTCTGGCTTATAGCGGGCAGCCGCTTCGGAAATATCGGGGAAAGCCCACGCGTCGTTGTAATTACAGCTCTGTACCTCATCGTCGGCAATCTTACATCCCGTATCCCCAATTACCAGAATGCGGGTGGGGGATTTCTTAGGCAGCGGCAGCGCCTCGCCTTCAATCGATACGCTCTTTGCCTCAGGCGGTACCGCCGTCTCACACACCGTTACATCCCAGTCACTTTTCTCCTTCACATTCGGAATCTCTGGCCGCATACGCATGTGCACGGACTCCGCGTCGATGACAGCATCGGGGCATACACCCCCCTTTGTCACAGCCCTCGCAATAACGCCGCCGTTAGGGCCAAGCTCTACCCACTTATATAAGGGCTTAGAATACTTCGCTGCCGGTGGCTTAGAGGCAGTACCGCCGCACTGTGCCAGAAACGGCAGAATAAATAGCCAGCAGAGCAGGCGGCTTAATAAATAAAATTGCTTTCTCACGGTGTGCTTTTATAATAATAGAAATGCCGGTATAAGTCAAGCGGCGTACGCGCTTCGTTATATGCGGCTGATGGCAAGGTCATATCGCGGCATGAAATAATGTCTCCTGTCTTTTGTCAAAACTATAATAGACAGCCTGTGCTGCCCCTTGTCAATTAACGAAACAGGGATTTCGATTTCAAAGCCTGTTCGACGCGCTTTTATCTGATAACCTACGTCAGCCCTGTATAAACCATAGAAGGCGGGAAATAACTTTTCATCGATTTTTATGTATATGCCGCCGGCGATATCTTTTTTTACAGCATCAACTGCCCAGCCTTCAATCTTCATGATGTTATGGTTATCATCTAACACGACCTGCCCGTTAATCTTGTTCATGTTCTCCCCGTTAAGTACGCCTGAGCACAAAGCAGCGGAGTTCAGGGCGCTGAGGCTGCCAAGAGGAGGCAGAAAGGGACGCTGAAAGACGCTGTATTGTAATTTTTCCAATTCGGCTGCACTTTCTCTGAGCAGCTCCGGTGCAGGATACTGAAAACGCTCCAGAACTTCATCAGGCTGATACCTGTAAGTGGATAAGTAGTAAGCCAGTATTTCCCTTCTCAGTTTTTCCGACCTGCCGCTTTTATATCCGTCTATGAAGGAATTAATAATGCTTACCAGCATGAATATCGATAAGGCAATAACTATGGTTCCGGTAAGTTTGTTCAGTTTTTCACCTGACGATACAAGCCCCAGATAAATCACATAGAGGCAAATTGGTATCATAAGCACAAAGGTTATATATCTGTCAGTCATAGTCCAGTAGTTAGGTAAAAGACCGGCACGTCCAATAGCAATGAGAATGACCGTAACTAAAAAATAGCAAAGGGAGGCTATCCAGAATGAATATTTTTGCAGGAAGTTTCTATTTACAAATAGTAGGAGTAACAGACTGGCAGCGACAATAAAAAAACCGGAAATAAGTCTGACAGTCGTGCCGGAGAACAGGGAGCTGCCCGTCGTATATAAAAAGAAGTTAATGGTTGCAACCGGATATTTTAAGAAGCCGTCTAAGGCGGGGTGCTGAGAAGGTTTTACGTAATTATGAAAATACAGGATAAACACTACCGCGCCAATAGCAGCCCACAGAAGGAGCATCTTAGTTCTATTTATTTTGCCTGAAACTAGTATTTGGAAAAAACCCGCCGGCCACACAAGCAGTCCCGAAATAATAGAAAACGAGGCGGCAGCCGCACTCACAGCGCCGAAAAAAAACTGCAACGGTAGATTATATTTATTTGTGGCTGAATTGATTTTCGACAGGAAATGAAAAGTAAGCAGCCCAAATAAAACGCAGTAGTAGATGCAGCTTTGATTTGCCCATAATATGTTTTCCCATGACCTCAGGCTTAGGATTATGTATGGAACGGGAAGGAAAAAAATCAGATATGACTTCTTCTCAAGTATTTTCCTGAATTCGATATAAATCACAAGCAGGGCAATAATCATAGACAACTGTGTAAAAATCATCTCTGATTTTGAGTTGCAGGAGGTCAGCGAGCCAATGAAAATCTTGCCAATTCTCTGAGTTGCCGGCCTGTGTTCGTTATGCTGTTCAAACAGTTCTATAAGGGTATGTCTGCCCTGGAGAAATGAATTAACCCTGTGCATCTCATCCCACTCATCCATATAAGGGACGTTGACGCCAAACATCGATAAATACACAAACATAATCAAAACAGGCAGCACGCATAAAACAACCATTAGCCTAAGAATTAAAGACGAAGGGGGATAATCCCCCTTCACCCCTGTGCCGCCATTCGGCGGCTTCTGTACTCCGTTCATATCTCTTCAAGTCCTTGCCATATCTTACTTTATACCGTCTAAAAAGTAAAGGCTGCGAAGCGCAGCTTAATGTCTGTTGGATTGCCTGTATTGAGCCTGTCATGATAATGTAGATGTGTTATGGATGTTGTAATTCGGGCTGACGCGTATCCCGCAATCGGCACGGGGCATTTGATGCGGTGTCTTGCCCTCGGTCAGTCGTTTAAGGACAGCGGAATGAGCGTAGGATTCGTCACATACTGCGAAGCCGCAGGGCTTCTTGAGAGGCTGTCGTCGCTGGAGGAGGGGTTTGAGATTACGCCTCTTAAAAGCAAGTCAGACACCGTTCTCCCGCCCTCTCGATGGGCAGTCGTTGACGGCGTCGCCTTTGACATGAGCTTTCATAAATCTATGAAAGACTCTGGCTCTAAACTCCTTATAATCGACGACATGGCAGCCCTTGAGTTTTATCACTGCGACATAGTCTTAAATCAGAACCTCCACGCTGACAGCCTTAAATACAACATCAGTCCCGGAACAAAACTCCTCTTGGGGCCGGAGTATATCCTCCTTAGGCGCGAGTTTATTAAATACCGGGGAGTAGAAAAGGGCGTCGCCGACAAGTGCGTTAACGTCCTGATAACCCTTGGCGGGGCCGACAGGGAAAATTTCACTCAGAAGGTTCTGTCTTCGATCAGGAATGTAGAAGATATAGTAATTACTGTAGTGGTGGGCGCTGGAAATCCTAACATCGGGCAGATAAAAACGGTAAAAACGGAAAGTCCCGTAACAATTTTGCAAAATGTTAAAGACATGGCTAGCCTCATGGCCTCACAAGACATTGCCGTCACATCCGGGGGCACTACCGTGTGGGAACTTGCCTTTATGGGTGTGCCCAGCGTGGTGGGCAGAATTGCCCCCATTGAGGACTATCTGGTTGCCGGGCTAAACAGCAGGGGATTATTTATCGACACAGGATGGTTTGAGAATGCAACAGAAGACGAAATCAGGGGAAATCTGTTAAAATTATCATCAAATATGAAACTGCGAAGGCATATGTCCACACTTGGGCAAAGACTTGTCGATGGTTACGGCTACAGCAGGGTAATCGAGGCGATGGCAGCCGCGGTCAAAACATAATAATGAGGATATGAATGTGAAATCTGATTTCAATGGCACACGCTGTGTTGTAACTGGAGGGGCCGGGGTAATCGGCAAGGAACTCCTTAGTATTTTGCAAGCGTCACACTGTCCTGTCCTGTCAATAGATAAAAACCCGCTTCCCGAAGGCTTCAATTCCACGGGCATAACTCATATAGTCAAAGACCTCGCTATAGACTCCTTAGACGAGATAGACGAGTTTCGGCCAGAGATATTTTTCCACCTCGCGGCGGCCTTCGGGCGCTCGAAGGAATCCCCTGACTTCTGGGAGGTCAACTGGAAAGATAATACGCTCTTAAGCCACAGAACTACCGACGCGGCGCGCCGCATCGATAGCCTGCGCGTATTTGTCTTCGCCTCGTCGTATCTTATATATTCTACGGCCCTCTATATGTCGGGCGCACTACGGCACGACCCGGTTTATCTAAAAGAGAACTCCCCGGTTTATCCTCGTAACATCACCGGCGCTTCGAAGTATTACACAGAGAAGGAGCTTGATTTTATCAGGGAATACTTCAGGCCGGAATTAAGAACCGTCTGCGCGCGAATATACCGCGTCTATGGCAGAGGCTCCAAAGACGTTATATCGCGATGGGTGAGGGCTGCCCTGAACAACGACCCGCTTGAGGTCTATAACAAGGATAACCGTTTTGATTATATCTATGCCCGCGATGTGGCCGAGGGGCTTTACAGGCTTGCTATGGCAGAGGAAGCGGAGGGTATCGTAAACCTCGGCTCAGGCAAAAGCCACAGCGTCGATGATGTCTTAAACACCATTTTCTCATTCAATAATGTAAAAATAATTGACCGCGGCAGGACCGAAGACTACGAAAACAGCGCGGCAGACATCGGACTGCTTAGAAATCTCACAAAGTGGCAGCCCCCGACAACCCTTTCCGAGGGCATAGGCCAGATAGTCAGATACGAACGGGAGGTCTCGAAGTCCGCCCTATGAATATTCTTATCACAAGCGCCTCGAAAAAGGTAACCCTTGTTAAATGTTTTAAAGAGGCCGTCAAGAAAGAATGTAGTGGTGGTGGAAGAGTATATGCCGCCGATGTAAACCCGCTCTCTGCGGCGCTTTACGCGGCAGACGGCCATTTTCTTGTCCCTCCGGACAATGACCCCAGGTTTATTGCCACGCTGATTAAGCTCTGCAAGGCCAATAAGATAAAGCTGATTGTGCCGACAAGGGACGAAGAGCTCCCCGTGTTCGCAGCCGCTAAGGAAAGGTTTTGCTCGATTGGAACAACCGTGATGGCAGCCCCCCCTGAGACGATTGCCATATGTCAGGATAAAAGGCTGTTCGTGAATTATTGTCTGTTTCAGGGAATTGGGATACCGCGCTGCTATGACATCTCCCCTGAGGGAGTGGCCTTGGATCGTATAAGTTATCCGGCCTTTTTAAAACCCCGATTTGGGAAAGGAAGCGCAGGCACAGTGCGCGTCGACAACGAAGACGCGCTTAAGTATCTGCTAAAGTGCGAACCAGACGCAATCGTTCAGGAGTATGTGCGGGCGGATGAATATACGATAGATGTGTTTGCCGATTTTACGCGGCAGGTGATCTCGGTTGTCCCGCGCCTGCGGGCAGGGGTTTTTGGCGGCGAGTCGTTTATTGGGAAAACAGTAAACAACCCGTTACTAACTGCCGCGGCGGTAAGGCTTTCAGAGATGCTGGGGTTGGTTGGGCATAATACGGTGCAGTGTTTCTTAGATGACGGCAATGTAAAGTTCATAGAGGTAAACCCGCGTTACGGCGGCGGTGCCTCGTTAGGGATTGCCGCGGGGGCGGATACGCCTAGCTTTCTCATAAAACTATTAAAGGGCGAGAAGTTAAATCCAGTGATTGGACAATTCAAAGACGGCCTCTACATGCTCAGATATACGGACGATATGTATCTGGACGCCTCGTTTTTTGAAAACGCTCTGGATTGCTCACGCCAGAAGGGGAGCCAGTGAAATGAAATTATCAGCGGCACTTTTTGATTTGGACGATACTCTTTACAGGGAAATGGACTATGTCAGTAGCGGGTTTAGGGCTGCGGCAAGGTTTTTAAGAAGCAAATACGGGTTTAATGAGGAAATAGTATTTAATAAGACGATGGACATACTTAATTCATTTGGACGTGGTAATGTGTTCAATAAACTCCTCGAAGAGTTGGGCATATTCGACGAGGAAATACTTCGCTATCTCATATACATTTACCGTACGCACAGGCCAGCGATTCACGTCTTCGGGGATGTCCTGCCGGTTCTTGAGAGCTTGCGCGACTCAGGCATTAAAACGGGACTGATAACCAACGGCATGGCAATTGTTCAGCAAAACAAGGTCGCAGCCCTTGGGATAGCCAGGCTCTTCGATGTAATTATATATCCTGACGCCATTGGCCCTGAATACTGGAAGCCCTCTCCTGTTCCATTTAAGATGGCACTTAATGTTCTTGGCGTCCCCGCAGTGGCGAGTGTGTATGTAGGGGATAACCCATCGAGGGATTTCCTCGTGCCCAACGCCCTTGGCATGAAAAGTGTGCAGATTAAACGAGAGACCTGCATTGTTAAAGAAACACCTGAAGGACAGGGATACGCAGCGCAGACTATTATCGGCAGTTTATCTGAGTATTTTGGATCTGAATATTTCAGAGTGGCCACTTAAAATGCCAGCGATAACGATAGAAACGATAACGATAGAGAGCCGAAAAATCGGCGGCGGTGAGCCGGTGTTTATAATTGCCGAGCTGTCGGGCAACCACCAGCAGAACCTTTCTGTTGCCCTCGATGCGATTGCCGCGATGAAAGAGGCAGGGGCGGACGCCGTCAAACTCCAGACCTATCGCCCCGATACGATAACTATGGACTCTGCCCAAGAGTGTTTTCAAATAACCCAGGGCACGATATGGGATGGAAGAACTCTGTATCAGCTCTACACTGAGGCGGCGACCCCGTGGGATTGGTATCCACGGCTTAAGCACGCGGCTCAGGCGCTTGGCCTCATATGTTTTTCATCCCCGTTTGACATGACCGCGGTCGATTATCTTCAGACTATGGACGCCCCGGCATACAAGATCGCATCGTTTGAAATAACCGACATTCCTCTTATCAGATACGCCGCATCGAAAGGAAAACCAATAATTCTCTCAACCGGCATTGCCGAACTGGCGGACATAGAGGAGGCAATTACGGCGGTCAGAGAGACGGGCAACAATGAGATAGCGCTCCTGAAATGCGCCTCCGTGTATCCGACGCCGTTTGAGGAGCTGAACCTGCGGGCTATGCCGTATCTTGGGGAGCGTTACAGCGTGGTAATGGGGCTTTCAGACCATACGACGGGGCATTCGGCGGCGGCGGCGGCAACAGCCCTTGGGGCGTCAATAATAGAAAAACATTTTATATTAGATAAAGCATTAGGCGGTCCGGACGCGGCCTTTTCGCTTGACCCTGCCGAATTCGCCGCAATGGTGAAGGCCGTCAGAGAGGTAGAGGCTGCCCTTGGCCGAGCAGATTACACTATCTCTGAAAGGGTAGGGAAAAGCAGAGAACATGCCCGTTCCCTGTTTGCCGTAAAGGCAGTCAGGGCGCTTGAGCCATTTACAGAAGACAATGTCAGATCGATACGACCTGGTGCCGGCCTTCATCCCCGCCATTTAGACGAGGTACTGAGAAAAAGGGCGAAGGTGGCAATAGAAAAAGGTACGCCGCTGAGCTGGGACATTATGTGTGATTAACGCGTCCCATGACAATAGTTAACGCTATCATAATAGGCGCCGGGGCATCGGGGCTTTTCGCGGCGGCTGAGGAGGGAAGGCGCGGCCTTTTTGTAGTAGTACTGGAGCGTACCGCAACCATAGGGAACAAGATAAGGGTGTCTGGAGGCGGCAGGTGCAATTTTACTAATCTCAACGTTACGGCTGATAATTACATATCTGGCAATCCCAGCTTTTGCAAGTCTGCCCTTGCGGGGTTTACCCCCTATGATTTTATTCAAATGGTTGAAAGTTATGGTGTCAGGTATTATGAAAAAGAACAAGGCCAGTTATTTTGCAGGGCAAGCTCGGGCGAGATAATTGCCATGCTTCGCAAACGATGTGAAGAGGCGGGTGTGCGCATAATATCAAACACCAAGGTTCACGACATATCGAAGCGTGGCGACGTGTTTGTGACGACTACCGATAACGGCACGTTTCATTCCAAATCGCTGGTAATAGCAACTGGGGGAATATCATACCCGCAGCTTGGCGCAACCCCGTTTGGGTATCGGATTGCGGGGCAGTTTGGCCTTAATGTCAAGCCCACGCACCCGGCCCTTGTGCCGCTTGTGTTTAACAGTGAAGACGGCGCAAATCTTACAATGCTCGCTGGCATCTCCATAGAAGCGGCAGTGAGCTGTAATGGAAGGGTCTTTCGTGGAGGCGTATTATTTACACAAAGGGGATTAAGCGGCCCTCCTATACTTCAGGCGTCTTCGTACTGGCGCGCGGGTGATTATATCTCGATAAATCTTTTTCCTGACGCAAACGCATACGAGTTTCTGTTAAGCAGGCGAAAACATAAGCAGGAGCTTTACAATATACTGGAGTTTCCAAAGAACTTCGCCCGCAGATGGTGTGAACTTAATTCATACATGAAACCAATAAATCAATATAACGAAAAGGAGTTAAAAGAAATAGCAGACAACCTCCAACACTGGCGCCTTTGGCCGGCAAAGACCGAAGGATACAAGAGGGCGGAGGCGGTAACCGGAGGAGTTGACACAGAGGAGCTGTCATCGAAGACAATGGAGGCCAAAAGTGTAAAGGGGCTTTATTTTACCGGCGAGGTAGTAGACGTAACAGGCCAGTTAGGCGGATATAACCTGCACTGGGCATGGGCGTCGGGGTATGCCTGTGGAAGACACATGCAGCCCTGATACATGTTAGCGATAAAATTCTGTATAAAAAGAATATAGTTGTGATACAATTACAAGCAGCCGGAGTACCGAAGCCGCCAACGGGCGGCAGCTGGAACTTGATGATAAAACATGTGCGAGAACAGGGGTGAAGGGGGATTATCCCCCTTCGTCTTTAATTCTTAAAAGGAGGCATAGCATGGACTGCTTATTCTGCAGGATAGCCAATAAGGAAATACCGGCGAGGATTGTCTATGAAGACGACCTGATGGTTGCCTTTGAAGATGTGAACCCTCAGGCTCCTGTCCATGTCCTCGTAATTCCAAAAAAACACATCGCGACCAGCCTTGAAATCACCGAGGTGGACAATGCCCTTATAGGTCTCATGTTTCAGACGGCAAACAAGATAGCGAGGGAGCGGGGCGTTGCAGGAAGTGGGTTCAGAATGGTGATGAACTGTAATAAAGACGCCGGGCAGAGCGTGTTTCATATCCACCTGCACGTACTCGGAGGAAGGCTGTTCCAGTGGCCGCCGGGATAGGGAAAGGTTATACATTGGGATATTCTCCCTGCCCCAACGACACATTTATTTTTTATGCCCTTGTCCATAAAAAGGTAGATTGCGGAGGGCTTGATTTCATTGAGCATATAGAGGACGTCGAGACACTTAATCAGATGGCGCTTGAGGGCCGTCTGGACATAACCAAGGTGTCGGCGGCGGCCTATGGACATATCGGCGGCAGGTATGAGCGGCTTAGGAGCGGTGGGGCTGCCGGATGGGGCTGTGGGCCTCTTTTGGTGTCGAGAGAGAGATTATCAGATCTCAGAGGGAAACGCCTTGCCATTCCTGGTGAGATGACAACGGCGTACGTCCTTGCCGGCCTGTTCGATTTTAAATTAAGGGAAAATGTGATAGTGATGCCATTTGACAAAATAATCCCCGCGGTAAGGGATGGGGAGGCAGATTTGGGCTTGATAATCCATGAAGGCAGGTTTACGTACAAGGACTACGGCCTTAATTTGGTAGCAGACCTGGGGGCATGGTGGGAACGGGAGACCGGCCTGCCTATTCCCCTTGGCGTAATTGCGGCGAAAAGGGAAATCCCTTCCGCGGTACGCTCACAGATAGACAATGCAATAAAGGCGTCGGTCGCATACGCCTACGCCAATACTGATGAGGTTATGGAGTACGTCAGACGCTACGCTCAGGAACTCTCTGACGAGGTTATAATGAACCATATCAGGCTCTATGTAAACGACTATACTATTGATTCCGGCAGTGAGGGAGAGCGTGCGGTTGAAACCCTTTTAGCTATGGCGCATAATATATGAGAGATTTAGTCCTGAGAATTTTAGTAATAATTGTCATTTTGGCGGCGGGAGATGTCCACGCATCGGATAAATCAGACAGACAGTATTTGCATTTAAAGGAAGGACGCACGGCGCTTAATAACAAGGACTATGAAAGAGCGGTATCGGAACTATCTGTTTTCATGGAATCGCCAAACCTGCTGGCCGACTATGCCCTGTTGTGGAGGGCGAAGGCATATGACGGCCTTGCGGAAATGGAAAAGGCACTGAACGACCTCTCGCAAATCCAGAAAGAACACCTCAACTCGCCGGTTCTGAAAAACGCCCTCCAATACGAGATCAAAATAGAGACTAAATCACATCCCGAAAGGGCGCTCATACTGATTGAAAAATACCTGAAAGACAACCCTGACGACTACTTGTTAAGATTGACATACGCTAAGATGCTTGGGGACCAGGGCAGAGAAAAAGACTCCCTGCGTGAGTTTATGAGCATATACTTAAACGGCGGGCAGGGTTCGACCGAGGCGGCAAAATATATAGATACGGGGAGTTTAAGCCCCTCCGCCGTGCTGACAAGGGCAAAAAACCTCATAGGCAAGTTCCGGTACAAGGATGCCGAAAACGAACTCAGGGCAAATATCTCCCGCGCTCCGCAATCCCTGAACGCTCAGTACATTGAAAACATCGCCATGGCGCTATTTAAACAAAAGAACTATAAAGAGGCGGCGGGATATTTTAATAAACTCGGAATGAGCTATTACGAGGCGCGCTCTTTATTCAGAGCTGGTATGTATGAAGAGTTTCATAAAAAGATAGCGGCGCTTGACCCAAACAGCAGCCAGAAGGCCGCCGAGCTGACCCTTATTCGCGGACTATACTACCGGCGGAGTGGCGACACCGCCAGGGCGCTGTCTATATTCAATTCCCTCCAGGGAAACCAGTTTGTGGCGGAAGAGGCGCTCTGGCATACTGGCTGGACATACTTTCTTACGGGAAGATACAACGACTCTTATAACATATTTAACTCCTTATATACAAAATACAACACCTCGAAATACCTTTACTGGATGGCCAGAGCGCTCGAGAGCAACAAAGAAGACCCCTCTGCCTTGTACAGACAGTTGACTGCCGGCGATGATTTTTATGCCTTCCTGTCATATTACAAGACAGGCAGCCGGCCGACATTGATTCCGCAGCCAGATCTGAAAATTACAAAAGACCGCGACGAGCTGAAGAGACTTGCCTTCCTGCTGGAGCTCAACATCGAGGACGCCATAAAGACCGAGAGCCTATACATTGCAAGGCACGCCAAGTCGTATCCGGCAAACGTCATGATGCAGGCGGCCGTAATGCTTAACGAGGCGTCGATGTACCGCCACTCCATACTGCTTGCCGCGAATCTGAGCTATTCGGCAAAGACGCACTGGCTGCTCTATCCATACGGGCATAAGGCCGTGGTGGATGAGGCGGCGAGGAGGTTTTCCATCAATCCGCTGCTTATATTGTCTGTAATACGGGAAGAGAGCCGTTTTCAGGAGGACGCGTATTCACCGGCGGGGGCTATTGGGTTGATGCAGCTGATGCCCCAGACGGCACAGAAATATTCTGGCGCTGTGGATGAAAGGATAGATAACGACAGCGATATTTTCAATGTGAGAAAGAATATACTCCTCGGGGGTTACTACGTAAGCCAGCTTGTGAAGGAGATGCGCTGTGTGCCCGCCGCCATCGCCTCATATAATGCGGGGGAGCATGTAGTATATAAGTGGCTTGAGGCGTCGCATTACAAGGCTATAGACGAATTCATCGAAGATATCCCATACGATGAAACCGAAAAATACGTAAAGAGGGTGTTGAAGACCTACTTTCAATACGCAAGAGAGGCTAATCCCGACGGCGAGGCAGTAAATTTTGCGTTCGAATGTCAAATGATGTAGACACAGGATATGGTTTTTTGTTATTTTATATATAACGTGTCCGTATTAACTAAGGAGGGAGCATTGTGGATAAATTAAAGAGTCTCGAGGAGAAAATATCCTCTGTAATAGAGAAGGCTAAGACATTGAAGCTGGAAAAAGAAACAATACAAAAGCGCGTAGAGGAGCTTGAGGGGCAGCTTGCGCAAAGTCAGAATGAGGCGAACGCCCTGCGTCAGGAGCTGAATACTAAAAACGCGGAGATTGATAATATCAGAAGCGATAAGAACACTGTGTCTGAGCAGATAGACGCCATACTTGGCGAGCTTGATTCCATAGAGATATAGGGCTATGGGCAGCGCTGAAGTATATATCATGGGACATAAATATACTCTGAGCGGGGATGGTCCGGACGAATATGTGATGGAGTTGGCCTTATACCTGAACAGTAAATGTCAGGAGGTTTTTGAGGCGGCGCCGCATGTGCATCCACTGAAGGCCTCGTTGCTGGCGTCGTTAAGCATAACCGACGAACTATTCAAGCTCAGGAAGCTGACAAAGGACCTTGAGGTAGAGACTCAGAGCGCCCTTGACAGCATTCTGGATGAAATAGATTAGGCTCGGGGGGTAAGATGAAGGCCGAGATTTATGTCAAACTGAAGCCTGTAGTGTTAGACCCACAGGGGAAGGCCGTATCTGGAGGGCTGAGAAACCTGGGCTTTGACGGCGTTAAGGATGTCAGGGTAGGGAAGTATATCGTATTAACTCTCGACGAGGGAATGACGGCGGCAGAGGCAGAGGAAAAAGTAAAGGCAATGTGCGAAAAACTCCTCGTTAACACAGTCATAGAGGAATACGAGTTCAAAATCGGGGCATGAGACGCAGGCTGCTCCGCTGATTTTATTGGTTGCATGGGTTACTATAAGTTTGATAAGCTATGTGATATTGTAAAGTTGAGCTTGACAAATAGCTAAAAAGGGGAGAGACGAGATGGAGATGGAAAAAATAGCAAATGAGGAGATCTTTCATTTAAACGCTTTCGACATTGGGTTAAATGTAGAAATAACATCGGACGTAATGCTTTCTAAGGTATCGGGTTTTATAGTTGACGTAAAATCAGATAATATTATAATCAAGCTCAGGAGTTGTGAAGATTTTCAGGATAAGATACCAAATGGGACTAAGCTTACGCTGAGATGTTTTACGGGAGAAACGGTATTCGGATTTACAAGTGAGTTAAAAGGCGTGGTTTTTGAGCCAACGATGTTGGTCATGATAGGGTGTCCTTTTTCACTGCAAAAAGAAGAGCGCCGCGATAACCGCAGGTTTAACTGTAAACTACCTTGTGTACTCGTTATAAAGGAAAACAAGATAAAGGCATGTGTCGAGGACCTGACCCTGAAAGGCTGTAGATGTAGTTTGTACGAATCAGGTATGTTAGACAGATGGTCTGCGAAATTCTTATTCGAGGAAGATTGCGCGGTTGAAGTATTCCTGCCCGTAAGCGGCGCAAATAAGGAACAACTAATTAAGGGTATTGTGAAATATTTAAGCACATCGTATGACAAGTTCGACATAGGCATAGAATTTTGCCTGTCGATAGAAGAGGAAAAAGCCGCCATAGAAACGATACTAAAACGCGCCTTGTGAAAGATCGTGAAAAGGGGACACACTGCTTTGTTTCAAATACGGCAGCGAGTCTTTCGGTGTCATTTTTTTTGATATTAATTTCCGGCATTAAGCCGCAAGCTCATGTTGTATTTCCTCGCGCTGGCTCCACCGTATTGGCTTGACTCCGTAAGTTTTCAATGCTTCCTCTACACCACTTGGAATTGAGTCAGATTGGTCGTTTAGTATAGCATATGCGCTTGATTCGTCTATGCGAACCTCGTTTGTATCAATCAACTTAAAGGCAAGGGCTTGAGCTGTGTCCCTACCCGGACTATTTATCGTTTGGAGAATGCGTACCGGAGCTGTCTTCGATTTAGGTATAACAAAATCGAACATATGGTCATATCCGCTTTTGCCCGTAAACTTGACCTTGGGTATGTATCGAATATCCACCAGGTCAAGCCATGACTCAACCTCTTCAAAAAAAAGGCTCTGAATTGTGGGTTTCGAGAGATAAAACATATCGTTGACAGTGAGCATCGCTTGAATCAGATTATGTTTTTTTAATGAGAAGTTCTCAGCCGTCGCATGTATCTCAAGAGCTTCTTCTTTTTTTTGGATGCCAAAACCAGCTAAAGACATTCTCAACAGGTCTTGCCGCTTGGGACTGTCCAATTTACACCCCGCATTCAACAGGTCATTAATTATGTAGCCATCGTCAGTCATGATGTATCCGCCATTTTGCTTTTTGACATAGATCTGTAAACAGTCATTATGGCGGTCAAGGTGCGGGGTTGTAATTTGTACCCAGTTCTCTCCAACATCTTTAAGGGTGGTCTTATCTCTTAACCACTCCAAATATTGATTTATCAGGATCTTAACTTCGTCTATCATAGGCTTTTTATATTGATCATTCGTATCGTCATATCCATATAGTTTCATTTTTCAAACCTCATATAATTAGCCTTCCGATTATATTTGGAGGATTGACGACATTGCAGAACTGCATGAACTCCCGGAGGGTCTGCCACTGGTTGTCTGGATTTGTGAATCTGTCAGGCGGCAAGGGGAAAGCCCACTTATCACCAAAGCCTTCTTTGTAGATGTGGATATGAGGGCATTGAACTTCTGCTGCATCAGGGTTTCTGTGAGTTGGGCCTCCTATATCTACTCTGATAAGAACAACATTATGTCGTTCCAAATTCTGAAATGTGCTGTTTATCAGGTCTATGCGCCCTCTTCTGATGGTGAGCATGAACTTTTCATGCTTGTCCCCAGAGACAAGCGGGATTCTTAGCGAATGACCAGCATATGGATATTTATGCTTGTCTTCGTTGACGCGGTATTTGTGCATAGCAATCAGGGCATCGGCCTCTGTCTGTGACAAATCAATGTCCATAACTAATTATACTACATAAACCCCTCCTTGTCCAATATGCGTTTGCCATGGAAAGCACACCTATTGCTATAACTGTTGTTTGCGTTCTATTATAGAAGATGGAGTATGCGCGGTCTGTTTTTGAAATCACCCTTATTTGTTGCGGGTTTGCGCTGATACATTCTGTTATGGCAACGGATTGGATAAAGACCGCTGCTGTCGGCGCATTTGGCGGTAATTTTGTAAGGGCCGCCTATAGATTTATTTATACGTGTATAAGCAGCGTTACTTTTGTGATTGCATATTTATTGATAAAAAGGCTGCCTGATGGCATTCTCGTAGAAATCCCAGGCTATTTTAAAATACTTTTCTATCTGATACAGACATTTGGGGCTATTATAATAATTTTATCATTTAAGGATTTAGGTATTCTTGAATTCAGCGGAGTAAGCCAGATTGTTAAATATATTTCTGGAAAAGAGATAGGTGGTAATATCGAGGGATTAACAATTGGCTCACTAACCAGAGCCGGAGTTTACGGTATCATCAGACATCCACTTTATGCAGGTGGAATTCTCGTCTTTCTGTTTAATCCCAATGTAACTGTAAACAGCGCCATCGTTTCACTGCTTAGTACTATTTATGTCATCATAGGCGCCTACATAGAGGACAGACGACTTAAAAATATTTTCGGCAGCCAATATGACGATTACGCAAAGGATATTCCCTCGTTCATACCGAAAATATTTAAATGAAGCCTTCCTAAGCCTGTCCCAATTTCCTGCTGATTAATACCAAGTTGCAATCATATGAGTAAAAAGAATCCTGTTAAAAGAATCCTGTTAAAAGAATCATCCTGAGCTTGTCGAAGGATTTCCGATTTATGGGGAAATGAGAATTAAAGGAGCATCCTTCGACAGGCTCAGGATGATTCAAGTTTTATTACTTCTATGAACGCAACTTGGTATAAACTTTATTAAGCGCAACCAACGCCGGCAGCCTCAGCCGCCGGCGCAGTTGCATGACTTACGCTAACGCGATTTACTTTGCGGCGGCAAGCGCCTTTTCGTAGTTCGGGTGGTTCGTAACCTCCGGCACTACTTCTAAGTATTTGATTGTGCCGGATTTATCGATTACTACTATGGCGCGCGTCAGGAGGCGCAGTTCCTTTATCAGAAGGCCATAGGCCATTCCGAATGACGCGTCCTTATAATCCGAAAGAGTTTTTACCCTGTCAATGCCCGCAGCGGCGCAAAATCTCGCATTGGCAAACGGCAGGTCCATGCTGATATTCAATACCACTACGTCAGTGCCAAGTGCGGCCGCCGATTCGTTGAACTTTCTTAACTGCATGTCACATACCGGCGTATCCAGCGACGGCGTTACGCTGATTACTACCGTCTTGCCAGCGAAGTCCTTCAAGGCAACAGCCCCCAAACCGTTGTCTGATACTGTGAACTCCGGCGCCTTTCCCCCTACCTTCACCTCTGTGCCGAGCAGCGTCAGGCCGCCGCCCTGAAATGTAATAACCCCTGTTCTTTCCATTGCAGACCTCCTCGTAATTAGTGTCGCATTTGAACCGGTGCAGAACCGGCTATTAAGATTCTACAATAAATCAGATCCTTTGTAAAGCGGCCGACAGGTAAGGATAATAGAAATTTGCAGACGAACGATGTGAATAACTATATTTTCATTGTTCCATAACCTGTCTTTCCATAACGGAACGGTATCGACAAACCCGTAAAGTTGAGAGTAGAATACCATTATGAGGCAGGTAATAATATACATTAATGAGCGGGACAGCTGAACTGTGAACGGCCAATTTGATACTTATACGCAGAAGCGTATTGAATACTATGACGCTCAGGCCCGGCGTGCCGACACGCGGCCAGGCTTGGGAAGGTACTATCGCCAGAGGACGACAGAGATATACAGACATCTGGTTGCAGAAGGTCTGAGGGTCATTGAGCTTGGTTGCGCGCAGGGAGGGCTTCTTGCGGCCTTAAGGCCGTCCTATGGCGTTGGCATAGACTTCTCAGAGGAGATGGTTAAACGAGCCGGCGCCAGTTATCCCCATCTTAGCTTCATGCGAGGGGATGCGCATGGGTTTGATATAGAAGAGAAATTCGACGTAATTATCCTCTCAGACCTGCTGCATGACCTGTGGGACGTAGAGGCGGTGTTTAACCAGATATCAAAGATTGCCGACACGCACACAAGGATAATTATCAACGTATATAGCCGGCTTTGGGAGATGCCGCTCATGGCGGCCTCGCTGCTTGGTTTGACACATCCGCGCATAGAGCAAAACTGGCTTACCGTAGAGGATATTTGTAATATGCTCTATATTCAGGACTTCGGGGTTATCTCCTTAAGGCGCGAGATACTGTGGCCTCTGCCCGGGGCGGTTTTAAGCGGTCTCTTAAATCGCGGCCTTGTGAAGATATGGCCAATAAGTGAGCTTGCGCTGTCGAATTTCATCATCTGCCGCCCTATGCCAAAAAATAAGGACAACGCTGAAGCCCCGCCCTCCGTCTCCGTAGTAATCCCGGCCCGAAACGAGGCCGGTAATGTTGCCTCTATTTTCGAGCGGACGCCGCAGATGGGAAGCTCAACCGAGTTAATCTTCGTTGAGGGCCACTCTTCTGACAACACATATGAAATTATAGAGCAGGAGATTGCGAAACACCCCGGCGTAAGCGCGAGCGTTTACCGCCAGGGCGGCAAGGGCAAGGGCGACGCCGTGCGCCTCGGTTTTGAGAAGGCCGCCGGGGATGTCCTGATTATCCTCGATGCGGATATGACGGTTGCCCCCGAGGACCTCCCCCGGTTTTACCACGCCTTATGCTCAGGCAAGGGTGAGTTTATAAACGGTGTGCGCCTCGTTTACTCGATGGAAGACAATGCCATGCGTTTTTTTAATCAGGTTGGGAATAAGTTTTTCAGCCTTGCCTTTTCGTGGCTCTTGGGACAGCCGATAAAGGATACCCTCTGCGGCACTAAGGTTATCAGAAAAACCGATTATGAGAAAATCGCTATAAACAGGCCATACTTCGGCGACTTTGACCCATTCGGCGACTTTGACCTGCTTTTTGGCGCGGCTAAGTTAAACCTGAAAATCGTCGAGATGCCCATCAGATACAGGCAGCGCCTCTACGGCACAACAAATATTGAGCGCTGGAGCCACGGCTGGCTGCTCCTGAAGATGGTAATATTTGCCGCAAGCCGCATTAAGTTTGTATGAAAATATGGTATACTATACACTATGGGAGCGATAGAAAGAGATTTAGACTTAATGGATACTGCCGTTAAGAGGGCAGTCTATGAGAGATAGCGGATGCCGGAGTACTGGATAATCCTGCCAGAGTTTATGACTGTCGCGATTCTAACCATCGAAGGTGAAAGGTACAAGCTGCATTCATTCGCGGCACTGGAAGGCGTGGTTACATCTAAAGTAATAGAAGGGCTTCAAATTAACGTCAGGGAGATATTCGAGTAACCGTGGTAAACTGTCCTGAAAAGAGGCGATATTATGTCAAATGTCAAGACCTGACACCTGCCTTGAGGCTATCGTGGTAATTAAACTAAGCAACGAAGAATGTCAACGCATATCGCTTGACACCATTATAAACAAAACAAACATTATCGTTAATATAAACCCAAAGGCACTTACATACCTGGCCGAAGCCGGTCAAAAAAGGCTATATATCTACAATGCCGACAAAGCTATTATTTACGATGTATCCAATGTTTCACTACGGTTATTAGATGACGGACACCCACCTTTTTTCACGAAAGGTGTCAGGTCTTGACATGTGATATAATACTGATTACGTCCCGCACATATACTTATACTGACAGTGCGGACAGATGTCTTTTGAATCAGATGCGGGGTTAAACGGCGTGTCAGGGTCGTGAATTTCATCGAGAATGCCGTTAATTACGTCCAAAAGCGGCCAAAAACTCTGATCATCTTCTTTAAACAGTGGTATCTCTGCGTCTTCTCCCATGTATGTACGCCCAAGATGTATGAATACTCCGTTGAGGTCTTCGGGGCTGCTGCCAGTTTTCAGCGAGTACAATAACAGATAAAAAGGCAGTTGAATTGTCCCTATTGCAGGGTGCCATGTGTCTCTGTCTTTGGCATTGAGGTGGGCGTGGTTTATTTCGAGATAGCGCCGGTTTGCCGTTGTCTTATAGTCGGTGATATAGATATTTTTCCCGTTGCGCAGCTCTACTTTATCCAGCCGCCCGGTGAGTTTATAACCCCTGTGGGTGAGCGATATGTAGTCCTCGAGGGACAGGATTTTTATTTCATGTTTCTTTATGAGCGGCAGTGCATACCTCTTTAGAAAATCTGACATGCGCCGCCTGAGCTGCTTTTTTAACAGATACACCGCGCCCGCAGCGTCTTTCCCGTAGAGGGCGTCAAATCTGGCGTTTAAGATGTTAAACATGCCGCCTTCGTCTATATCTGTTTCACTTAAGACGCTCCCGACACGGGGCTTGAAATATTCGTTCAGGACTTCGTGTATAAAACTGCCTATATCCTTTTTCAGGAGAGAGCCGGTGATCTGTTCCTTTTTCTCAAGCCTCAGGACGTACCGGTAATAAAACGAGAGCGGGCATTTTAAATATGTATCGAGCGACGAGGCGCTGTATGAAAGTTCGCTTTTTAACACATCGAGCATATAAGGGGTCTTGTCGATGGCAGACGGCGGGATATTTTTCAGGTCGATATTGTACTGAATTGGGATAATCGTATCGGATTGTGGTGAAGCCTTTTGTTTTTCCCACAGGATTTTCTCTATGAACCGGCTTTTTTCTTTCTTGCTGTTTTCGACAAAGAATATATGGACCTCTTTTGCCCCGGCAATCAGGGTCTGAAAGTATGTGGCGGCGAGGCGTTCTTTATCTATATGTGTGGGAAGCCCTAGTGTCTGCCTTGCCTTAAACGGCACGAGGGTGTCCTCCTTCGACAAATTCGGCAGTGCGTCCTCGTTTACATCCAGTATATAGACATTGTCAAACCTTATTGTCCGCGTCTCCAGAAACCCAAGTATCTGCACCCCCCGCAGCGGCATCCCCTCAAATGGGCAATAACACGTGGCCACATATCGCTTAAACAAATTAAAATAGCCGGCTGGTTCTGAAAACACAATGCCGCGCATCATCGAGTTAGAAATCGAGTACGCGGCCAGCGTAAATGCCTCTGAAAATGGAAAGAAAAACGGGTGGCGGCGCGCCGTGCTCTGCTCATATATATATGTTATGAGAGCAATAGTCTTCTCCGCAAAATCCCCCGTGTTGTCGAATGTCAGGTATGTTCTTATCGTTGCCGAGTGAACTGCCTTCAGGTGCGCCTTTATCCCCTTTTTGTCTGTTTCTATGCCGGCTTCAACTATCTGTTTTGTTGCGGCTTCGAGGAATTCATGGTCTTGTTCTATCTCATCGAGTGTTATAAAGGTCTTTGTAGAGTTGCCTGTAAGTATTTCCTCCAGTGTGTGAAACATTATTCTGGTGGCGTCGGCGCGTCCCTTGAAGTAGATGTTTTTTGTATATGGATGGAGGATAAACCTGATATAGTTTGCCACGTAGAGCCGGTCTCCATCGATTGACAGGACGAGTTCGATAAGATTCTTAAAAAAGCCAAACACGGGCGTGCGAAGAAGCGGGTAACCAAGCGATACGTTATACGCATTGGCTTCAAGCATGGAAATCCCGTGGTGAAGCACGGGGAAGACGGTCTCGGAAGACGGCAGGGCGACAACGGTATTCTCATCCCGATGGTTTCGGTTGTCAGTAAGCAGGCGGCTGAGAGCAAATACCTGCCCGTGCGTGTCAGGGCTTTTGTAGATTCTTATTACAGGCGGCTTGGTCTTCTCAGGTTCAGGCTCAGGGGTGTATTCGGCTATGCCGAGGCCTTTAAGGATTAGGCTTACGGCGTTTGTCCTCTGAAATATGAAGAGTGAGTTATCCCTTTCTGAGAGTGCCTTAAATAAATCTTTCTCAGATTTCGTGAGGGTTAAAAATCCCGCAACGATAATCCTGTCGAATGAGCTTAGATCTATATCGCCAACTCTCTCCGATACCGTGCGGTATCGCGTGGAGCGGCTTGAAAGATTGGATTTCGCGAGAGTTTCGTAGAATTCCCTGTAAAACAGAGATAGGGATTGGAGATTCTTGAGGGTTTCTTTAGGGATTTTTTCGTCCGCTATAAGCTCAATCTCGCGTATCTTCTTATAGGGGATTTTCTCTATGCAAAATTCCTCAAAATCGCGGTAGAGCCTCAGCCCTAATGGGAAAAAACTATCGGCGCCGATATAGGCACCGTCACCGCCAAGTGGATTCTTTCTGTGAATATTATAAAGGATGGCGGCGGCGTCTATCGTCTCTGTCTTGCGGTCAAAGATCTCCAGTTCTGTCTCATAGAGAAAGTCAATAAACTCGTCCATAGAGAGCGACACGGGGGGAACAAACGCGGCCTTTTCGCGCTGTCCAATGGCCTTTCTGAGAAAATGAGACGGCCTCTTGCCTGGGAATACTACGGCAGTGCCCGAGTAATCCCCGTTTTCCCCGGCTAAATTGGAGAGGACTTCATCTATAAGCCCCTTATGAGGCGGGATTAATCGATAGTTCAATGAATTGTTACCCCTTCTAATAAATCTACGTATGCGATTAAACCTTCGACGCGACGCCCCGGATAGAGTTCTTTTAATAGATTGATATAGCCGCGTATCTGATAAATATAGCTGCCGCTCTTTTTCGAACCGGTCTTAAAATCTATGACGGTAACCAACTCGGGGGATGCCACTACCCTGTCCATGATTAACAGCGCCCCCTCAGAATTTGAAAATGTCTGCTCTTGTTTTACGGTCATCCCCTGCGTGTTAGAGAAATATGGCAAAATGAAAGGGCTGCTTAGAAATCTGGCCAGAGTATTTCTTATCTCTTCCGATGCGAATTTAAACGAGGATGTGCTGTTTACGTGGGCTATTGTCCTGTCAAGGACGCGTTCAACGTCGTCCTCTATGTAGTCAATGAAGTACAGGACACGGTGAATGAAATCTCCCCGTTTTTTTTCTAAGACATTGAGTGACTCCTCGGTATAAACCGAACTGACAGGCCTTGTCGTGCTGTGGTGTACGAAGAATTGGTCACCGGTGCTGCCATGCTTAGTTACAACCAATGGTTTTGCCTCCGGGGTGACAGCCAAAACGTCCCGGAAAATGCCTGATATCTGCTTGCCGACCTTGCCCTCGATGGCAATAACATAGAGTTCCGATATGGCCCTCGTCAGAGCGACATAGAGGGTGTTGAGGCGGTTGACGGTCTCCTTAGACCGCTCTTCGTCGTAGAGACGCCTGTACCTGTCTGGTTCTGTTATAGCGATAGATTTAAGGAGCTTTTCGTTTAATTTAAGGAGATTGACGCCCTCTGCGGTCTCATATGCCACGTAGTCTAACCCCTTGTTGCCTTCATCGTAGAGCAGGACAATTACCACAGGAAACCCAAGTCCCTTGGCCTTATGTACGGTCATAACGCGTACGGCGTCGGTTGTGGTAGGCACGTCGATTGTCCATGAGGCGTCCGCCCCGCCGACGTCCTCGTCGAGGGCCATTGTCAGGAAATCCCGCAGATTGTTTGTGCCCTTGTCTTCAAATTCCTTTATGGCCTCGAGGATCTTGGCAAGTACGGCCTCTTTCTCTAAAACGTTCTCAAATACCTTAAATACCCTGTAAATTTCGCTGACGAGGTCATAGAGAGGGAAAAAACCGGCGGCCTTAAAGAGGCCGTCAAAATACTTCTCCCAAAGAGCGGCAAATTGAGCCTGAAATGCCTTATAGAGCGGGGTCTTCAACCTGTTATGAAGGAAAAAATCCCTTACTTCCGAAATAGTTGTCTTTTCGGCACCGCAGACGGCGGCAAATATTTCACCCGTACAAAATGTAATAAAGGACAGGTCATCGATGGGGGAGTCCAGAAAGTTTAACAACGAGACAAGCTCACCGGTTATCTTTGATTTTCTTACGTCGAGGCTGCTGAAGGATATGAAGGGAATGCCTGCGATATTCTTTTCCGGGATGGTTATCTCATTGAGCCATGAGGCTGCCCCAAGCACATCTTCATTTCTTCTTGCAATGACGGCTATGTCGCTTAGGTTGTGTCCGCGCATTATGAGGTCTTTGATAATAGACATAAATCTGACTTTCTCAGGCTCACCATCGTCCTCGGAGTCAGCCCTCAAGAGCACGGAGACTTCCACATATCCTGCGTTTTCGTTGCCGGGGCGGACCTTCTGTGTGAAACCGGTGAGGCCGCTTCTTTCCGCCGCCTCGCGTAAGGCATCGTTTTGAGGCAGGGTATGCTTAAAAACGCTGTCGTTGAAATCTATGATTTTCTGGAGACTTCTGAAGTTTGTGTCCAGTTCCCTGACAAGGTGGGTGGCAGCAGGGAAGGGAGGGGTTTCCTCATAGTGCTTCATAATGCTGTAGTCGGCTTCGCGAAAGCCGTAAATCGCCTGTTTGGTGTCTCCAACGGCAAAGAGGCTGCCGCCCTGAGAGATGGAATTCTCTATGAGCGGGTAGAGGTTTTTCCACTGGATAGGCGATGTGTCCTGATATTCGTCAATGAGATAGTGATAAACTGTCTCGCCAATCCTGAAATAGACATCGGGGACTATTTCACGCTCGAGATAACCGGCAAGCATCATGTTGATGTCTTCGATAAAGACAGAGCCGTAGTGTTTTTTAACCTTTGTAAGGGTATCGAGAAACGCTTCATAGATTGCGATATAGGGGGTATAGTATGTGTGTGCGTAGAAGATAGCGTATTGGCTTATCGAGGCGGTGAGAGTAGTCCACATAGCGCAAATATGCTCATAGCCGGCATTTAAATGACCTTCTTTCGGGCCTGGTTTTTTTACGGGCGGATAGGTTGAGCCTCTTCCCAGAATGTCGGCAAAGCTGCCGGCCCTTACGTCAGGGAGGATGTGTTTATAGGAACTACCGCCGTGTCTTTGGCACCCGGTGCGCTCAATCGCGTCCTCAATCGCCCCGACGGTTTCCATTATGGAGTTCTTTATGCCGGTAATCTCTTTATCGAGAGAGAGCGTGCATGGTCTTTTACCTGCCGCGGCCAGTTTTTTGTAGATTTTCTTTATTTCCGAGAGAACGGGCTGAGACGGCTCCCAGAGAAACGGGCTGTCCGATTGCCGGGCCTCAAGCAGCAGCGCTATGGCGTTTTCCACGATTGCGCCCTCTTTTGTGCCTTCCCTCACCTTTCTGAGAAACAGCTCGAAGGCATACTCCATGAGTGCGTCGCCATTTATTAGTATCTCGAAGTCCTGACTATATCCCAGGTCGATTACCGAGGCCTTAAAGACCGACGCCATAAAGCTGTCGATTGTCTTGACGTGGAAGTCCGTATAGTTATCGAGGATTTCATCGATTAAGGCGGTTGTGCGTGTCAGGAGTGTCTCTTCATCGATGGAGAGGACGCCAAGGAGTTCGGCGCGTTTTGACTGGTCGCCGAAATATATGTCCTTCAGCCACGTTAGTATTCGTTCTTTCATCTCCTTTGCGGCATTGTTTGAAAATGTCACGGCCATGATGTTTTTCATACCATTATGCGCAACGGCGGTGGATAGAAGAAACTGGACAAATCTCTTTGTCAGGGCGTGAGTCTTGCCGGAGCCGGCAGAGGCCTTTAGTATTACCGTGTGTGGAAAAGCAATGCTATCGTCTTTTTCTATTACATCCATCTTCCGGCATCTTTAATCTTCGTTACATGTTGTGGTATTATGTCTAAGCATGATGTCTGATAAACAGATACTATACTGATTAACTGGAGGGGTGTCAAATGGCTAAAAAGGCGGGTGCATTGCCGGAGGTTCTCAAAGTCGGTGCTAACGAGATGGAACTGGTTGTGTTTAAGATGCACTTCCTTGCGCAAGGCGGCCAAACTGAAAAGCGCAGCTACGGGGTCAATGTGGCAAAGGTCAGAGAAATCATACCGATGCCGGTACTTACGACAATTCCCGATTTGCCGGAATATTCTAACTCGCTGGCGGAGGTACGCGGCGAGGTCATACCAATCATAGATCTGGGCAAGTGGATGAAGATGGATCTGCCGGAAGGCTCGGAAGAGACAGAGGTGAAGCGAAAGATTATAGTCCTGGAGATGCTTGGCACAACGGTAGGGATAATAGTTCACGAAGTAGAAAGGATACGGAGGATTAAGTGGGACCAGATAAAAGCGCCTCCAGAGTTCTTGCAAGTCAAACACGGAGGAAGGATAACCGGCGTAACCAAGATAGAAGGAAACGAGGACTTGCTCCTGATACTCGACCTCGAGAACGTTATCCAGAGTATTGGCGCGCTGGTTCCCAAAACAGGGATAGACTTTGAAGGGCTAAAGGGGCTTCACAAAAAGAAATTGTCCGGCAATGTACTGATAGTTGACGACTCTTTGGTGGCACGGAGGATTTTAAAAGACACCCTTGAAAACCTCGGCTTAACTACAATGGAGGCCATCGATGGGAAACAGGGTCTGGCGGTATTAAACGAGTTCATTGCTAAAATAGGCACTGAGCCAATTACCAATTACCTAAGTCTGGTTATTACGGACGTGGAAATGCCTGAGATGGACGGCCTTACGCTTACTAAAACCATAAAAGCCGACCATAGATTTCAGGGCCTTCCGGTAATTCTGAATACCTCACTGAGCGGGGATGAAAACAGACAAAAATCAAAAACTGTCGGTGCCGACGGCTATCTCATTAAATTTGACGTAGCACAGCTGATAGCCGAGGTTACAAGATTCGTCAAGTGATATGGCGGCCATGATAATGGGCAAAGGCTCTCAGATAGAAAGAGACAGCTTCTCGCTAATCGAAGCGGGGATGAAGAGGCATTTCGACGAGCAGTTGTTACCCATAGTAAAAAGGGTTATCCATGCTACGGGGGATTTTGAGTTCGAGGCAATTCTGAAATTCCATCCCGACGCGGTAAGAAGCGGCATTGCGGCAATAAGGGCTGGGAAGGACATCTTTGCAGATGTAAAAATGGTTGAAGCCGGCATAAATAAGAAGGCATTGTCGCGCTTTGGCGGTGCTGTAATATGTCATATCTCCGATGAAGACGTAGAGAAGGCCGCAGAGGAAAAGGCGATGACCAGGGCCGGGTGCGCGGTGGAAAAGGCATTTTATAACAATAATAACGCAGTGAATATAGGAATCGCGGCAATTGGAAACGCACCGACCGCCCTTATCAGACTGATGGAAATAATCGGGGACGGCGGGCTGTGGCCGGGACTGATTGTAGGAGTGCCTGTGGGTTTCGTCAAGGCGGAGGAGTCAAAGGCGGCGCTTTTCGGAAAGCCCTATCCCTATATCACATGTCTGGGGAAAAAGGGTGGAAGCCCCATAGCGGCGGCGATTATTAACGCAATAATAAAACTTGCCGGTTCACATGAATGAACATGAAACTCGTCCTGTTTGACATAGACGGCACGCTGATGGACGCCGGAGGCGCGGGCGGCAAGAGCCTGAACGATGCCTTCTGCGAGTTGTTTTCTATTAAAGACGCCTTCAGGGACATAAGATTTGACGGAAAGACAGACTTGCGAATATTTAAAGAGGGGTTGAAATACCACAACCTTACAAACGGCAACGGCATCTTAGACGCCATCGGGGAGCAGTACCTGAGACGCCTCAAGCTGGAAATTGACAATGACAACAGGCATATCAAGCCCGGCATTGCGGCATTAATAGAAAGACTGCTGGGCAAACACGGCATAGGGCTTCTGACTGGGAACCTTAGGGCGGGCGCACAGATAAAGCTGTCGTCGGTAGGTCTATGGCAGCTCTTTGACGGAGGAGGCGCCTTCGGAGACGCCCACGAAGACAGAAATGACCTGCTCCCCATAGCGGTGGAGGATTTCTATAAGAATACAGGGAAGCAATTTCCTTTCAGCCAATGCGTCATCATAGGCGACACCCCAAAGGATGTCGGTGCAGGCAAGGCACACGGCGCATTTACAATAGCTGTAGCCACAGGGCCGTACTCAGTGGTTGAACTCTCGGAGACCGGCGCAGACGCGGTGTTTGATGACCTGTCAGACACGGACGCCGTTATGGCTGTAATTAACGGCCAGACCGTTTCAAATTAACACCAATTGACATTTAATCGTTGAATTGATTACCTTATAAGAGATGTGTATCGGGGCGTAGCGCAGTCTGGTTAGCGCACCTGCCTTGGGAGCAGGGGGCCGGAGGTTCGAATCCTCTCGCCCCGATAGATTCCATGCGGTTCTACAAGCATCTCTCATCAGACAGCAAATCAAACGTCGCAAAACTTTTCACTTCTCAGCATGAAAATGGAGTCAGTTTTGTTGATTATTGTTTGCCACGAAGTTCAGAAAAAAGTTACAAAGTGTCCTTTGACTCCTTAGGCTGGTAAGCCGTTCACTCCATAAAAGGGCGAATCTACTGGCTCTATGGATTAAAAGACAGTTTAATGGGTCAGTTTTATAGGGCGGTACCATGCCAAATGAGAACTATAATGAGTTCGGCTTTATTCATTGTAATCTCTCCAAGTATTAAAGTTTTTGTTCTAAGTACGCCTTATTCCATCTCTAATTCAAACATGATATAATATACTCACCAATAAGGAGGTGAGTATATGGCAAGACCTGCAGGCGGTTTGGATGTGTCGGGTAAGGCAAAGGAAGTTCTGTCAAAGGCGCGTACAGTGGGGGAACTTCGATAGGCGCAAGTGGTGATTTTTCCGTTGGAATTTGGTTTTTTCATGGAGCAGACGGCAAGCGCTATTGGAATATCAAAAGGCTGGGCCTGTCAATTGCGGCAGCAGTTCATCCGTTTTGACGGCGCGCGCATCGAGCGAAAATCGACCGCCAATGGTCGGGTGAAGCTCCGATCAGACTGATGTTTCAAGACGAGGCCCGCTTGACATACAGAGGCCGTTCCAGCATGAGGGCTGCAACTGAAAAACTGCTGGAAAAGGCATCGAGGGCGGTATCTGCTGCACTGTCACTACTAAAAAGCGGTGATTGATTTCGCAGCCGGCGGAGCCTATTATGCAATGTTTTACACGACTGAGGCCTTGTTGAATGACAAAGTAGTTAATTTCAAGAAACACGGCAGCATACACAGCGCCTTTGGTGAACATTTCGTTAAGACCGGTCTGATGGACAAACGATTTCATAGATGGCTGTTGGATTCATATGACAAACGCATAATGGGCGACTATGGTATTGAACTCACCCTGACCAGCGAAGACGTGAAGACCATGCTAGACCAAGCGAATGAATTTCTGAGTGAAGCAAGAAAATATTTTGAACTTGGCTAATATCGGGGAAACTATTGACTACGGCCATTTTAGGGTAAATATAATGGTCGCTGTCCATAGTTTCGTTGTCCGCTCTTCTTATTGAATAGCAACGTATGAGCTGACAGGACAATCAGGAAAATACGCTAATTCCATCAGTATCCTATTAAGATGTATTATTTTATTTTGTTCGTCTTTCCTTATGTCTGAATATTGCTGCTTTCTAATGTTATTCGTCTCTTTTACCAGCGATTGAAGTTGATCGCTTTGTTTTATTGAATGTCTTGTGATTATTTTATCATATAGATCTGTGATACGAAGGACGTCATTTAATTTAACTATCTTGCACGAATCTAAGGATACATTATCTTGTGTTATCTTTTGACACAATTTTTCCATTTGTTTTGTATTGTCAAAATCTTCTTGTATAAAATAAGGAGTATTCCAAGTATATACTATGCTGGCAATATTTTCCCGCCTTATAGAATAAATTGTTGGACCATCCCCCTTCCTCCAAGCTTTAGGGCCGCCAGCGTCATTAATTTTCGCCACATATATTACAAATGGCGTCTCATGGATGACTTTAACCTTGTCGGACGTTAACCCTTTATCACACGCATACAGGTCTCTTGGTATAGATGGAACTCTCGACTCACTATAATTGTCTCTAAACCATAGAGTAGCATTAACCATCTCAGATAAATCAGCACCACCTTTATAGGCTGGGATATAAGAGTAAATACTAAAAGCGAATGCTATTACATTTAGAATATATAGAACTCCTACAATGCATATTCCTAAGAATATTAAAGGGTTAGCTATTTCTGGTGGCGAGTTCTTTATCTTGATTGAAAATGAGATATATGTTAATGCAATGAGCAAAAGAAAGATGAGGAAGAGCGCCGTTGCAGGGCGTTCCAGTACCTCTATTAATGTTGAATAAATATCCTTCCTGAATATAAGGAATTTGCCAGTTAACAATATTCCAATAAATGGCAGTCCCCTTAATATATATGGGAGCATGCCTATTTTCTTTAGCTTTGTGTCAAATATAAGTGTTAAAGCAAGACCTAAAACTGTAAAAAGGCTTAAAAGCATAATCCATATCCATTCTTCTTTAATATAGTTGTGCGGAGCAAAATATAATAGAATACCAATAACCGCGAGGTAAACAATCGTGTTTGAAGTAGTAAGTAATGCCTTTAGATCATAAAGCCACTTATCTTTAGATAGTAACTTTGATTTACCCTCGTATTCAGGTCTGGCATCCAATTCAGCATGCCTTGCCATGCCAGCATTTATTAGCGAAAGAAAAGGTAGTAATATTATTAGATAAGGCAAGAAATATAACATTCCGGCAACAATATATCTTAGCTTTAAGTAATCGCCTCCAGCATCAATTATGCCTATTCTCCCTAGATTCAATGAAACAATAAAGTATCCGGAAATATACAATAAACCTGTTATACCCAAAAACCATTCCGGCAAATGACGTACTAATAAGTACATAAGTAAATAGACAATATAATAGAAAAAATGTTAAGATTGGAAATGGAAAAATTAGACGGCAGGCAAATAGGTCATAAAGCATTAGAGGAAATAAGAATAAGAGCAATTCAGC
>JADFYO010000038.1 GCA_015233015.1 Nitrospirota bacterium
CGAAAGATAAATGTTTCTTTGTATGCATATTTATATTCTAAACATACATCATTAAAAAAATCTAGACTATATATATGTATATACTCCCGCTGCGCGAAAAATATTTCTTACTCCCTCTCTTTTCCCCTTCCTTACTTGCATTTTTACTTCACCGAGAATTGCTGATACCATATTTAAAAAATCAAGCGGTGATTTGATTGACAAGCCAGCGAGCAGGCGTGTTATACTAAATGAGGTGGTTTTGAAGATGACGGAATATGAGACTGATATGTGGCGGGGGCGATAATGCCAATAGCATTACTTCGAAGTAATGACTTTGCCGAGAGGTTAAATCAAAGTACCTCGATAGAGGATTTGCGTTCTTTAGAAATTGAAATTTTAGACTATTTAAAGAATGACCCTGATGATTCCGTAACGGCGATGATTACTCTGATAGGATGTTACATAGGGTTAAACGATATAGAAAATGCCGAATTGATAGTTCATGAATGTTACAAACTTATCAAGAGAAACATTCCTTTTAATTTGGCGATATACAAGACGATGATCGAAAATATAAAGGGCAACAAGAAAGAAGCCGTTGCGATACTAATGAAGCTGATTAAGAATAATAAATTGACTGAAGGTGAGAGAATAAAGGTGTTTGTTCATCTTATTGTATATAATTCTAATTTAGCATATTTTGAAGAAATGTATACTAATGTAGTAGAATTATGGAATATGATAAACCATAACACCAAAATCGATTTTGACGATGATTCCTTTTATTCTAAGGTATCAAAGTACTCTGACTCACGGGTATTATTCAAAGTAATGGATAAACTGAAGTCATACTTAAATGGAAAAGAACTATTAAAAGATGATGATAAATATTCAGAGATATATAAATATGTTAAAGATTACACAAAGGATAATCTGCTGATAGAAGACATAATCCCATATGAGGAGGTCGATATCGAATTTCCTGATATAAAATACTTTTCTTTGAAATTAATCTCAAAACCTATGTATGTCCAAGAGCGCCATAACCTAGAGATTCAAATTACCAAATTAATCGAATCTAATTACCCGCAAGTATTAGTATTGGTTGATGTTATAGTACGCACATAAATATGTTTCATTATGATTATTATAAAAAAATTGCCGAGGATCTTCCTGGGTTTTATAAGAACAGCGATCCTGCTGCCGATGCCGGCATAAGGACTTCGATTGGGAGATATTACTATTACATATTTCATAAGTATAAAGAAACAATACATAATTTACTCACTGTGCCAGCTAAAGATGAACTGCTGAAGATAAAGTCTCACAACATACACGCGCTGATTTCAAATATCATGACGTATTATAATAAAACAACCGTAGCCGCTGAACTAATTAAGTTAAGACGATTACGAAACTTATGTGATTACGACAAGACAGAAATTGTTGGAGCAATACAATATTTATCAGCCCAAAGCAGTGTTTCAACTCTGGAGCAGGAATTGTCCTCCATAATAACAGGGGCTGAATTAAACGGCGCTTTCAAAAAGGCTCTAAGTGAAATAAAAAATAAATAGGCAGCCGCCCGCGCCTTCGTTTTATTAATGACCGGCCCTTATAATATCGTAAATGCCGTTCAGGGCGTCGTCAACCTTGTCGAGTTCTTTGGTGCCGCCTTGTGCCATGTCGGCCCTTCCGCCGCCTCTGCCTCCGGCCAGGTCGGCAACCTCTTTCAGTATCTTCCCCGCGTGATATTTGCCCGTCAGGTCTTTTGTTACCATCGCTATGAAAGACGATTGCCCGTCCACTGTCGATGCGGCAATGATTATGCCGGTGCCTATTTTTTCCCTTAGTTTGTCTGCAAAATCCCTCAGTTCCTTTTGATCGAGGCCGTCACGCTTAGACACCAGCACTTTCACACCGCCGACTTCCTTTACCGGCTGCATGAATGACGATATGTCGCGTCCCATGTCCTTTGCCTTCAGAGACTGGAGTTCTTTTTCAAGTTCTTTCAGCTTTTTTATCATCGAGGGAAGTCTTTCCAGCGGCGACTCTGTCTTCAATAATTCAGAGACCGTTTTAAGATCACTCATTTTCTTCTTTATAAATTCGAGGCTTACATCGCCGGTTATGGCCTCTATCCTTCTTACTCCCGAGGCAATGCTCCCCTCTGAGATAATAATAAACGGGCCAACTTGCCCTGTCCTTGTGCAGTGAGTTCCGCCGCAGAGTTCCCTGCTGAAACCCTCTACTTCTACTACCCGCACGATGTCTCCATATTTTTCATCGAACAGCGCCATTGCCCCGTAGTCAATGGCCTCGTTTATACCCATTGTGTGTGTTACAACCGGCAGGTCTTCCATGATTTTCGCATTTATCATGTGCTCAATCTTCTCTTTCTCCTCGTCCGTAATTTGGTAGAAATGAGTAAAGTCAAACCGCAGCCTGCCGGGTGAAACTAAAGACCCTGCCTGCTTTATATGGTCGCCGGCTAAATCCCTCAGCGCTGCGTGCAGAAGGTGTGTCGCTGTGTGGTTGCGGGCGGCTGCCATCCTGTGCCATTTATCGACTTTGCATGAGACGGTCTCGGATTGTCTAAGTGTGCCGCTTTTTACATAAACCTTGTGTACAATTAATTTATTCGGGGTTTTCTTGGTATCTCTTACTTCAAGCACTGCCTTTTCGGTTTGCATAACGCCCCTGTCGCCGGTCTGCCCGCCCGACTCCCCATAAAAAGGCGACTTATCGAGGATAATCTCTCCTTCATCCCCCTTGTGTAAAACCTCCGCAGGTTCGCCGTTTTTAAGCATAAGCGTGACTACTGAGTCGGTCTCTAAAAGCTCATAACCCAGGAAATATGTCTCGCCGCTTATCCTCACGGCGTTGTTATATATGGAATTAACCACGCCGCTTATCCCGGCCTGGTCTTCGGCCCATGAGAGTTTCCCTCTTGTCCTTTGCTTTTTCATTTCCTCATCGAAGCCGTCCTCATCAACCGCGAGGCCGTTTTCTTTGGCAGCCTCCTTTGTTAAATCCATTGGGAAGCCATAGGTGTCATAAAGCCTGAATGCCTCACCGCCCGGAATAACACCCTGCCCTGCGGATTTCACAGAGGCGATTATCTCATCGAGTATCTCTGAGCCTTGATAAAGCGTCCTGAAAAATCTCTCCTCTTCAAATTTTAATATCTCCTCGGAGCGCTCTTTTTCTCTTGACAGCTCAGGATAGACATCCCCCGACGCCTCAATGACCGCTCTAATCAATCTGTGTAAGAAGGGTTTTCCCACGCCAAGTTTTCGCGCGTGCCTCGATGCGCGGCGAATTATACGTCTCGCCACATAGCCTCGTCCATCGTTTGACGGCATCAGGCCCTCTGAAAGCAAAAAGGTAACCGACCTGATATGGTCTGCTATCACCCTTATCGATACATCCTGGCGCTTGTCTTTTCCATATGTTACATGCGCCTTTGTTGTGATGGCCTCTATTATTGGCGCGAATATATCTGTGTCAAAATTGTTCAGTTTCTTTTGCAGGACACTTGTAATGCGCTCAAGCCCCATGCCTGTGTCTATGCTGGGTTTAGGAAGCGGATTAAGCGTGCCGTCTGCCGTCCTGTCGTACTGCATGAATACCAGGTTCCATAGCTCCAGATACCTGTCGCAGTCACATCCTACGGCGCACTCGGGACGCCCGCACCCCACGGCCTCACCCTGGTCTATGATTATCTCGGAGCACGGGCCGCACGGGCCGGTGTCTCCCATCTGCCAAAAATTATCCTTCGCCCCAAGCCTGACAATCTTGTCGCTCTTTAATTCCGTATGCTGCGTCCAAAGGTTTATTGCCTCGTCGTCGTCTTCAAATACCGATACCCAGAGTTTGTCTTTGGGGAGTTTATACCAGCCCGTCAGGAGTTCCCAAGCGAATACTATGGCGTCTTTTTTAAAATAATCCCCAAACGAAAAATTCCCCAGCATCTCAAAAAACGTGTGATGCCGTGCCGTGAAGCCGACGTTTTCTATGTCGCTTTGCTTACCACCGGCGCGCATACACTTCTGGCACGATGTGGCACGGCTGTATCCCGGCGTGTCGGTTCCCAAAAAGGCGCCCTTAAACTGAACCATCCCGGCGCTCGTAAACAGGAGCGACGGGTCATTTTTCGGTATAAGCGAGGAACTTCTCACCCGCTCGTGGCCGCGCTCACGAAAATATTCTAAAAACCGTTCCCTTATCTCTTTCCCTTTCATCTCTTCTCAGCCTTTTCTAATTCCGCCGGTTCGCATAAGTCCTCATATTCTCTGATTGCCTTTTGGATTATCTCATAGCTATAACCCTTTCTCTGAAGCTGGCCAGAGAGCCTGTTAATTCTAACCTTTATCGGCAGTTTTTTCAAATACTTTTCTTTCTTGCCGATAAGTATTTTTGCATTTTCCATCTGCTCATCGGCAGATATAGTGAACTGGCCGATTATCTCATCGGGAATGCCGCGCTTTTTGAGATAGTATTTAAAGCCGTTTTCACCAAGCCGTCTGACTTCTTTACAATATCGCAAAATAGATTCAGCCGTCTTCTGGTCATCTATGAGGCCAACAGCCTTCAGCTGCCCGATGGTCTCATCAATCGGAGTGGGGTCGTAGCCCTTGTCCTTTAGTTTTATCCTGAGTTCGCCCTCGCTTCTGTCGCGAATGCTTAATAATCGAAGCGCGTAACTTTTGATATTGGGGGCAGACTTCATCCTTTCTCTTTCACTCTTCCTCTGGGGCAGCAGCGGCGGCGGCAATCGGAATGTGCCCATGTTCACGAATTTTGGCCTCTATCTCCGACATAACGGCCTCGTTTTCGAGGAGATATTTCTTGGCGTTGTCCCTGCCCTGACCAAGTTTGGTGCTGCCGTAGCTGTACCATGTGCCCGCTCGCTCGATTATCCCCTTGTCAGCGCCGATGTCAACCAGCTCTCCGGCCTTGGATATCCCCTCATTATAGTAAATATCGAATTCGGCCTGCCTGAATGGCGGCGCTACCTTGTTTTTCTGTACCTTTACCCTTACGCGCCCTCCCAGCACCTCCTGATTTACCTTGAGGCTGTCTATCTTTCTTATGTCGAGGCGCAGGGATGAATAAAATTTCAGCGCGTTGCCCCCGGTGGTAGTCTCAGGGCTTCCATACATGACGCCGATTTTGTGGCGTATCTGGTTTATGAAAATCACTGCCGTGTTGCTTCTGGATATGGCGGAGGTCAACTTCCTCAGTGCCTGGCTCATCAACCTTGCCTGAAGCCCCGGCAGTTGGTCGCCCATGTCGCCCTCTATCTCTGCCCGTGGCACAAGGGCGGCAACCGAATCAATAACTATAACATCGAGGGCATTGCTCCTGACAAGCGTCTCACATACCTCGAGGGCCTGTTCGCCGCTGTCAGGCTGTGAGATTAGTAAGTCTGCCACCTTCACCCCTATACGAGTTGCGTAACTAACGTCAAGGGCGTGTTCGGCGTCTATGAACGCGGCCACGCCGCCCGTCTTTTGTGCCTGCGCTATGGTGCTCAGGGCAAGGGTGGTCTTACCTGAGGACTCCGGGCCGTAAATCTCTGTCACCCTGCCCCGCGGAATGCCTCCTACGCCGGTTGCAAGGTCCAATGTCAGTGAACCCGTAGGGATTACCTTTATGCCTTCTGCTATGGCGTCCTCGCCCAGCTTCATTATCGAGCCTTTGCCGAAACTCTTTTCTATTTGAGCGATAGCCGCTTCTATAGCCTTTTCTTTATTCTTGTCCTTGTCCTTGTCGTTCTTGTCCTTTTCCTTCGTCATCTCAACGCCTCCTGTGATTATGTGGCTCTTTCGCTTGTAAATATGTAATACCTCTCTTTCTCTGCCGTGTGCTACCTATGTGCCTTGCCCGCTGTGGACATAGGCTATTATACACTTCATCGATAAGTGCTTTCAAATTATTTTATGAATCCGGGATTCTCAATATATTTCGAATATTCCACTGACGTCGATTATTAAGCCTTCTATGATTTTGGATGTAACCGCGCCTTCCGGCATTATCCTTAACATCAGGCTATCTTAATCTCTAACTTCTTTCCCAGGGCCGAAGCAACACGTTCCAAAGTTGACAGCTTTATGTCCTCGGCATGGTTTTCTATTCGGGATATAGCCGTTTTTTTTGTATGGAGTCTAAGGACGAGGGCCTCCTGGGTCAGCCCTGCCTCCTCGCGCGCCTGCCGGAGCATGATACCAACCTTGAACTGCTTGTACCCCTCATCATATCCAGCGGCAAAATCCTTGTCTTTGTTCTTCCTTTCGGTTATGTATGTCTTCAAATCACCCATGCGTCTTCCTCTAATAATTATAATTTTTTCAAATAACCGATTGACATACAAAATAGCATATGTAATAATGTTCATGTAAACTACTATAGGCGGCTGCGTTTTTTGGACGCATCCGCCCTTTTATTGCTCCAAAGGAAATTGGGCGCGCTCAGGATTTATCAGAGACTCCGGCGTCCTGAAACGTCGCCATCTCCCTGTAAATTTTGAGAGACGCATCTAATATGGTCATCGCTATGGCTGCCCCCGTGCCCTCGCCAAGCCTCATATCCAGCTCCAGCATCGGCGTCAGCCCCATGTGCGCTAAAATCGCCCTGTGTCCTATTTCGTGTGAGCGGTGGGCAGAAAACATATACTCTTTAACCGTTTTATTAAGGCCATGGGCAATTACCACCCCTGCCGTAGAGATAAACCCGTCTATCACAACCGGAAGCCTCAACTCCGCCGCACCGAGGCACAGTCCTGCGATAGCGCCTATCTCCGCCCCGCCTATCTTTGCCAGTACATCTATCGGGTCTTTCGCGTCAGGTGCGTTTACAGCGATGGCGCGCTCTATCACGGCGACTTTCTTAGACAGCCCTGCGTCTCCTATCCCCGTGCCCCTTCCAGTAACTTCATTAACAGGCTTTCCTGTTACTACTGCGGCTATTGCCGAGGACGGTGTCGTGTTGGCTATGCCCATTTCACCGGTTGCGAACATCTTAACGCCCTTTTTAGCATATTCGCGGGCGAGGGCAATGCCCATATTTATACATTTAATCGCTTCATCGCGGGTCATGGCAGGGCCTTTGGCAATATTTTTCGTCCCATAGACCACCTTTTTTTGAATCAGGCCGGGACAATCGGTAAAATCATAATTCACACCGGCGTCTATAACCAGCACATCTGCCCCCGCGTGTCTGGCAAGGACATTTATCCCCGCACCGCCTCGCAGGAAATTAAGCACCATCTGAGGCGTTACCTCAGCGGGAAACGCCGACACGCCTTCCTCTGCCACGCCGTGATCCCCTGCGAACACAAAGACCGCCTTTTTCGGCAGCTCCGGCATCGTGTCTTCATATATGGCCACAAGACGAGCGGCAAACTGCTCAAGCATTCCGAGGCTGCCCTGCGGTTTGGTTAATATATCAAGCCTGCTTTGGGCCTTTTCAAAAAACTCCTTTTTGAGCGGCCTTATGTTGCCGCATGTGCCTTTAATAGTTTCCATGATGTATTGTAGTCCTCCTTATTTCTTATTTTAGCTTCAGTTATTTTAATTTCAGCGGCAAACCGCTGACTATTAAGTATACCTCGTCGGCAACGGCGGCAACCTGCTGATTAAGCAGTCCGGCCGCGTCCCTGAATGCCCTCGCCAGTTTGTTGTCAGGCACTATTGACATACCGACTTCGTTTGACACGAGATAAAGATTTGTATCCGGCACACCCTTGAGCCACTTTAAGTTCGATATGAAATCATCGATTTCTATAGTGACCGCCTCAACTTCGGGAAACGGCTCCCTCGTTAAAATGTTAGAAAGCCAGAGCGTAAGACAGTCAACCAAAATTACCTCATGCGAGCTCGTCAGCCCGGCAATCGTCTCCGAAAGTCTTATCGGCTCTTCAACGGTCTCCCACGCGTCTGAGCGCTGTCTCTTATGGGCGTCTATGCGCAGGCGCATCTCCTCGTCAAGCGGCTCTGCGGTTGCTATGAATGCCCGTCTGCCGTCATGCTGCCCCGACAGTTTTAACGCATAGGAACTCTTGCCGCTTCTTGAGCCGCCGGTTATGAATACTATCTTCAAACTCAGCCTCTGCCCACGGGCGATTGCTTTTCGGGCGCTGCGAATCTATAACCCCGCGGGGTTATCATCCAGCCGCCATAGCTGAAGGATTGAGAGTTGCCTATGACGATGGTCGTCTGCATGTCGATTTCATGGTTGAGCATGTCTTCGATGGTCGTTATGGTTATGCGCTCGTCCGCCCTTGCGGCACCTTTGACTATACCTGCGGGGGTCTTACCTTTTTTATATTTCAGCAGTATGTGCCTTGCCTTATCGATATGAGACGGTCTGCCCTTGCTTTTAGGGTTATAGATGACGATGACGAAATCGGCGCTTGCCGCTGCGTGAAGGCGCCGTTCAATCAACTCCCACGGCGTGAGCCTATCTGACAGGCTGATGGCGGCGAAATCGTGCATAAGAGGCGCACCGAGGGCTGCCCCTGCGGCGCAAAGCGCGGGAACCCCAGGTATTACCTCGACTATGGGACGTGCAGCCACGTCAGTCCACGGGTAAACACCTGCCTCATCCCGCTCCTTTATCAACTCAAGCACAAGGCCGGCCATCGCATACACCCCAGGGTCGCCGCTGCTTATCACAGAGACAACCCGACCGCTTGCCGCCTCGTCTATGGCCGCGGTACAGCGCTTTACCTCTTGCGTCATACCCGTGCCGATGATAGTCTTGTCTTTTATGAGATCGCCGATTAATTCCAAATACGTCGAATAGCCGACGATTACAGACGAAGCCTCAATCGCCGCTATTGCCCTGTATGTGATATGCTCGGCCGCCCCCGGCCCTATGCCTACAATATAGAGGGTGCTGCGGCCTTGTCTTATCGCTTCTTCCTTAAAACTATTATTTTCTGTATTCATGCTTAAATTCCTTATCATATAATTTAGACTGTCGGCCGGTTGCGCCCTCTGACGCCTTAAGCGCCTCGCCCACAAGGATTAACGCCGTTTTCTTGATACCTGCTGTCTTAACTTTTTCGGCAATATCGTTAATTGTCCCCCTTAATATCCTCTGCTGCGGCCATGAGACCCGCTCTATCACCGCAACCGGAGTATCATGGGGATAGCCCTCTTTGAGTTTCTCCACTACTTTATCTATCATAGAGACACTCAGAAATATCACCATCACTGCACCATGCCTCGAGAGTGCGCCGAGGTCTTCGGCCTCAGGGACGGGCGTTCTGCCCTCTATGCGGGTGAAAATCACCGTCTGGGTTACCTCTGGTATGGTCAGCTCCATTTTTAGGGCTGCGGCCGCCGCTGCCGCCGAGGAGACCCCCGCGACGACCTCGTACTCTATGTCATGTTCCCGCAGTTTGTCGATTTGCTCCGATATAGCGCTAAAAAACGAGGTATCCCCCGTGTGAAGCCTTACAACAGACTTACCATCTCTGGCGGCCTGCACCATTAAATCGGTGATTTCATGGAGCGTCATGCCCGCTGAATCATATACCTCTGCCTTTAAACCCGCAACGAGCGCTGGATTTACGAGGCTCCCCGCGAATATCACCACATCGGCGCTGTCCAGAAGTCTTCTGCCTTTTATCGTTATTAACTCCGGGTCACCAGGACCTGCCCCAACGAAATATACCATCGCTGACACACTTCCCGTCATCGCTCGACCACAATCAGGTGAACTCCGCAGTCGATTGCCGCGTTTACTTTTTCATAAAAACCGCCCTCTTTGCCGGTTTTCTTAGTAATGAGGCAGTCAATCGCATACTGCCTTATCGTGGCCGAGTTCAGCTCCGTAGTGAACGGCCCCTGCATGGCTATGATATTGGCAGCCTTGACGCCTTCCTCAAGCGCGCTCTTTATCGAGTGTTCAAACGGCAGCACCCGTATAATGACCTCCACGCCGCCCTTTTCCAAAAGCGGCCTCACGAAACCAAGCTCCTTAGAACCCGTCGTAAACAGAGGGCGTTTTACATTCAGGGCGAGGATTTTATCGATAACCTGCGGCAGCGACGACACATAGCAGAGCCTTTCATAGTTGAATTCATTGTCAAACTCAATGTCCCGCACCTTGGACTCGTAGGGGATTTTCAGTTCACCGGCGACAGACTTCGCAAGCGGCGTTATAAGCTCAGCATAGGGATGAGTGCAGTCGATTATCTTTGTGATGGAGTGTTTCTTTATGAACCTCTTGAGGGTGTCGGCCGAAGTGAAATTCTCTAATACCGCCCTATCGCCAAATTTTTCCTTAAACAGATTAAGGCCGTATTCTGTAACGGTAGAGACGAGGAAGTCCTCGCCGCTTTTGAGCAGTTCATATCCAATGCGGACGCCCTCGGTAGTACCGCCGAGAATGAGGATACGGCCACTGCCATTCTTAGTATATAAATCGACCACCGGCTCCTGAGGGCCGGGGAAAAGCGTCTCACGCGCGATAGCGACGGTTACGCCGTCAAATATTGTCTTAGAAAGCACCAGTCTCGAGCTGCTTCCCGCGAGGGCGGCGGCAGGTTCAGAAACGCCATAGACGCCTATGGACTTAAAGACCATGTCGGATTTAACGGCAGTGGTGTTACGCTCATAGTACATATCTATCATCCACTTTGGGATAAATCTTATATATAGATGAAGTGCCGATGCGGCGGCAAGCAGTCCCGGTTCACCTCTTTTAATCCATGCCGATGAGAGGCAGCGCAGGTTATCAGTGGTGATGCCCGCTTTTTTGCATCCTTCTGTGATGGCGGCGGTGATGGCCTCTTTTTTTGCTCCTTTGACGCATCCAACTCCGCAGGTATAAATTCGCAGGGAGTCGGTTGCCGTGGTGACAACGGGCTGCGCCCCTGTGATTGAGCTAATCAGATAAGTCAGGGCGTTAGCGCCGCCTTCGTGACCGGAGAGGGTACTGACGGCAAACCTACCGGCCTCATCGAGGGTAACGACGGCCGGGTCTTCAACCTTATTCTTCATTAGCGGCGCTATCACGCGGTTCACAATCCCCAGGGACATAACGAAGACCAGCCCACCGTATTGGTTAAATATTTCAGCCGTATGGGCCGAGATAGAATCAAACGTATGCACCTTCACGCGCCCTTTCGTGTCATTCAGAACGCCGGTCTTAACGTGCAGGTCTGCCGCAGTTTCGGCGGCAATTTTCTGAGCCAGAGCCACACCATTTTGTGTAATGCAAAATACGGCAATGTCCATAGAGTTTATCATTCCCATTTTGTTGTGCTTATATCAATTAATTATAAAGGAAAATATTATACAACAAAACACTATTAAAGCAACATACTTACCTTTCGGCCATTGTCAGGCGGTCATCCAGTCATTTGATAAACCTTTTCATTCAGACCTCCTTTTTGATATAATAACCTTATGAGCGAAACTGTTGTAGAAACAGCCCCCGTGGCTTCCACGGGCGATGATGCCGTTACAAACGCCGACATTGAGCAAAGGCACAGGGCCTTCGTCGAGGAAACGCTGGCTGCCGAAATGGAACCCGCATTGACATTTAATAGCGCGCAAGAGGCGTTTGACGCAATATTCAGTGTCTGCGCATCACATTCATCCTGACCAGCGACACTATCCATCTGCTCAACATAGGCACACACGACGACGTATATTAATTTGTGGGTAGCAAGTCATCGGTAAAGTATCGGGCGTTGCCCCGAATATCGCCGGGTGGTAAATCTGTCAAGAATTCAGGATTGCCTCCCAATATGTCCCCTCGTAGATTATTTTCATCTAAAAGCCACTCTCTCACTAATAATACCGTGTTATTACCGTAATAGCTATCAAGCCATAGTTGTTCTTAACACTTTTGTTACGCACTTTTCGATTTCGATATGGTTGTCTATCTGAAAATCCCAGAACCTAAATACTGTCCAGCCCAGTCGTTGCAATTCGATATCTACTTCTTTGTCTCGCCTTATATTCGTTTCTATTTTCTTAGTCCAGAATTCTTTATTGCTTTTGAAGCTATGTATCTTTGTCGTCATATTCCGATAGCCATGCCAGAATGAGCTGTCGCAGAAAATAGCTATTTTATATTTTACAAGGACAAAGTCGGGTGTTCCAAATAGCTTCTTATAATTTTTCCTATACCGAAGGCCAGCGCTCCATAGGGCCTTACCAAGCTTTATCTCTATAGACGTGTCCTTAGATTTTACACGAGACATCTTATAAGAATTGGATCGATCTCTTAACACATTATAAAAATATGCCTTAACTGTTAGATAGCAGTTTTTTTAATCTGTGTATTATATTATCATAAACGGTAGTCAATCTACTCTTTGCCTTATCGGTTAGACGAGCTGTATGGGCAATGGCATCTCTGAAAGGTTTATACTCTGTTGCATCCCTTGAAAGACTTGCTTGTGGGGGGGAATCGTGTTTAAATTTATCGATCAGATTTGCAAGAAAATCCATAGATAAGTAGCTTAAGTCATCGTCATTTTTTCGAATAGATATGCTTATATTTCCTTTTCCTGTTGCAACGTCCACACTTTTTCTCCACTTCTTTACTTCTTTGTCTGCCTCTGATGATAACGGAATATGTTTTTCTCCAATATAATTTCTGATTAGGTTTTCAGAGATAAAACATTCCGCATACGATGGGAAATTAAAACCTGCGTCACTGGACAAATCGTTTATCCATCGGTCGATTTTATCCTTATTTTTCGAATCGTCAGCAAGAGTGAAATCCAAGGATACAACGTTAAATAGCTCCCCCGCCTTTCTTGCTTTTTTAGTAATATGCATATTATCGGGATCACCATCCTCTCTGTATTTTCTTCTCCAATTATCCCAATCGTCAAGTATTTTATTTATGACATTGTTTCCCAATTCATCCAAAAGCTCCTTGTACTTGGGGTCATCAGGGACGATACCTTCACGGCTGCTTGTAAACCTGTCTTTCCCATCGTCTAAATCGTTATAGTGAATTTGTCCATATAAGTAGCTTTCGACAAGTCTTTCTGTAGGAATGTGCTGCAGAATATTTCTTTCTCTCAATCTTCCGTTTACAAAAAGGTCAATGGTGACCCTTTCTTTCATATCGCGGATTGTCAAGTGGCTGGGTTTTATTACAGAGGCAATAAATCCATTAATATTTCCATTTGGATTGAGTGGTCGTTTTTCTTTTGTTTTTCCTTCCAAAATTTTTATGAATGGGTCGTCAATAGTATTTAACGTCCATAAAAACTGTGTATTCGACGCAAGTTCTCCTAAACTATCAAGAGTTATTTGTTCTCCGTTCATATAAATGTCGAAAGCTTTATCCAAGATAGAAAAGCGAAAATACAGCGCTACGACTTTTTTCAGAAACTTCAAACTATGCTTAATACCATCTTTGATATTTTCAAAATAGATAATCGTACCGTGGTCATGACCTTTTATATGCTGTGCAAAAGTATCTAACGAAAAACCATTTAAATGATATTCATGAGGCTTTAAGTCGTCGGTTATGGCTTTATTCAGCCCAGAATTATCTATAATTCCACCAACATATTCGCCCTTATCTTTTTTTGAAATAACGGTAATTTTTTCAGCACACGACAATAACGCAAGTTTTCCTATTCCTTTCATGCCTATGTATGGTCTTTTGTTAACTGGTGAAATTTTTGCTTCTTTTCTTTTCGAATAGCCTATTTTTAAAAACTTATTTTGAAAATCGTAAGCCGACATGCCTATTCCATCGTCCTTAATAAAGAAACTATCTTTATCTATGTATATATAAACTTTTTTAGCGTCTGCATCCCATGAATTAGAAATCGCTTCTCCAAGAACGGTTGCAAAGCTCCTGTATAAATTCCTTCCTAAGTGATTTAAAACACTCAACGAGATTTCAAACGTAAAAGCAGACACCGGCTTATCTGGCATAATGTTCCTCCATGTGTTTTCTTATGCTTCTTGCTATTATCGCTCCAAGCTGTACTGGTACGGCGTTTCCAATATGCCTTGCTATAGCTCCAGCACTGGTTTTCAAATTTGGGTCGATAAAATCGTAATCCACTGGGAACGTCTGCAACAATGCGGCTTCTCTTAAAGATATTGCCCTATCTTGTTCGGGATGTCCGAATCTGCCATTGCCATATCCTGTGCATTGGGTAGTTATGGTTGGAGATTGGTCGTCCCAGCTCATACGTCCATAGATAGCTACATAGTTCTTACCGCTAGCCTTCTTGTGGCAATCGCACATAAGAGATTCGTCCCAGTCTCTCCAGCCGCCGCCTTCGGGCGTGGAACGAATTCTTTTTCTGTTTAACTCCGATAGACGCGATGTTCGATGTAGTGGGTCTGTGGCGTTAACCTCCCCGTCCTTAATAGGTTCTAAGTGTGCTATGGTTTGCCGAACGGTTTTGTAGTCCCTGGATGTATGTGTTTTGGGTATCAAGTCAATTTTCCCGCGTCTCGAGGCTAGCAAAACCAGCCTCGTTCTAGTTTGTGGAATTCCATAGTCTGGGCAATATACCAAATTAGCCGATACAAAATAACCGTTTCTTTCAAGCAAGTTAACGAAATCGTCATAGACTGGATATTTCTTACGCTTTGCAAGTTCGGGAACGTTTTCCATGGATACAATGTCTGGCTCGATTTTTTCAATTAAACGTCCAAAGTCGTAAAGCAGATTCCACTTCTTATCCTCGGTCTTTCTGTTAGTATATTTTGAAAATGGCTGACAAGGAGCGCAGCCAACCAGTATTTTAATTTCGATATCGGCATAAAGTTTAAGGATTTCATAGACATTGATTTGTGATATATCCCGCTGAATAAACTGAGCGCCATTGTTCTCCTTAAATGCATAGCTACAGGACCCGTCACTATCGATGCCAGCAATGACCCTGAATTTTTCTTTCACAAAGCCGTGGGTCATTCCCCCTGCACCACAAAAAACATCGACTACACCGGCTCTTTCCCGAATATCTATGCTCAAATATTAAACCTCACTTCTCTCGATAATAGTTAATCTGCAGATATTCCATTATAACATAATCCATACTTTTTTTTCAATAAATATCTATTATGTTTTTAAGCTAACGATAACAGAAATCAATATAAACGATTGATTCACATATTGTGAGGACATAAATAATAATGTGTATCCACCTTCAAAATACCCGCTTTATCCTCGTCAATTCCGATAATTTTCTGACGCCCTCTTTGTCTATGAATCCAGCTCCGTATGATAACGCGTTTTGTGTGCCCGCCGCTGCCGCATCGACGAGGGTATCTTCGAATGGTCTATCGCCTTCAATCCCCATGGCTATAACTGCACTTACGCAGTCCCCCGAACCAAGTGTGCTTACTGCCTCCACATGCGGCGGCGTTACCGACCACGCATGGCCTCTTGCAATAGCAAGCGTCTGGCGTCCCCCGTCTGTTATTATTACGCGCCCTATGCCCGTGGCTGCCAGCTTTTTCATCTCTTCAATGGTTTTAGACTGCGTGTTTAGGGATTTGCCGGTGAGGCGGCTTAGCTCCTGCTTGTTTATCTTTAAAACGTCAGGGACGGCGGTAATCCCGGCAGTTAAACACTCCCCGCTTGCGTCAAGGATCACCACAGCACCCTTTCTGTGGGCAGTTTCAATAAGTTCATGGAAAATCGCACTGTCAATGCCCTTAGCGGCACTTCCCGATATGAGTACAATATCCTCTTTTCCTACTGCCCGTGTGTACATTGACTTGAAATTGGTTTGTTCGCGTTCGGTAACTTCCGGACCGTTTTCGTTTATTACCGTCTCTGTTTTTTTTACAGAATCAATCAAAGAAAGACAGGTTCTGGACTCCCCCGCAATTGCCGTATAGCGAAAGGCAATCCCCTCGTTCTTGAGCAGCCCCGCAATAGTCCGCCCCGTTGCCCCGCCAAGAAGCGTCAGGGCCTGCGTGCCGCCTTCAAGTCCGTTCACCGCCCTCGAGACGTTTATCCCCTTGCCACCGGCGGTGATTTTTAAGACGTCTGCCCTGCAAATCGCGTTTAGTTTCAGGCCGTCAACTTGCAGGGTCTTGTCCTGCGAGGGATTTAATGTTATTGTGATAATCATTTTGACTAAAATATATTAACGCGCACGATGCGGGCAAGGCGGTTCGTCCGCCCTGCCCGTAATTTAACAGCGCATAGTGTGGCGCTTTTAATACAGGTATTTCGATTTATGGCACAAGTTATAGATGTATAAGACAACTTTAATCCTCTCTCTAAGGGGATGCGAGAAATAGAGGTCCTCTGTTTCCAGGCATACAAGCATTGCTTCTTTGAGAATCTTCTGTTGTAATTGCTTTAACATCGCAGCCTCCTGCAGTGGATATGATTTATTCATCCTTAAATACATCATACTAGTTAATTCGGCATTTATTAAACATTACTTAATATGTAGCAAAAACCATGCCGACAAATAGTCTTTATTTCGGAATATTTTTTTGTTGACATGCCCCGCCGTTTAGTTTTACATTTGGGGAGGGTATGTTTCTGCGTTAGTTTAGAAAGAGAGATGTGCTATGCGCTTGTATCTGAAGACCGGCGATAAGGTAATACATAATCACTGTGCGGCGTGGGGAATGGGTGAGGTTGTCGAAGAAAGGCACTCAGTCCTTGCCGGCGGGTCTTGTTTTGTCAGGATAATATTTGAAGACGGTGAGGACAGGTCATTTATTAATGACCTTGACCATCAGTGTTGCTGCTATTACGCGGGCATTCGTATGCTGAGGCAATGAGCGGCCGCCCTGCATTAACATTTTCACCGTTAGAAACGCCGGTTGGATGGCTTTATGTCGTCTCGGACGGTGCCTCTGTGGTTGAAATTGCGTTTGAAAGGCCGCCGGTGCCAGAAGGGCATGGCCATGAAGGACACGCAGGTGCCCACGCGGTCAGGCAGCTCATGGAGTATTTCAGAGGCGAGAGGTTTACATTCGATGTCGCGATAAATCCCACCAAGGTCTCAAATTTTTACACAGCCGTATTTATGGCGCTTAGGGAAATCCCATACGGCATTACGTGTTCTTACAAGGAACTTGCGGCAATGGCGGGCAGCCCCCTTGCAGCGAGGGCCGTTGGACAGGCAATGAGCAGAAACCCCATACCGGTTATTATTCCCTGCCACAGGGTAATTGCCTCAGACGGCTCACATGGAGGCTACACAGGGGGCGTCGGCGTCAAAGAAAAACTCCTCGCTATGGAGAGACAATACGCGTCTGCCAGCGGCAAGATTCCCGATTAACCTTAGGACTGGCCTGAATAAAGGGGTAGGCGATAAAAATAATTTATCAGTTGATAACATTTTTTTATTTGACGATTTGAGGCTATTTTTAATATTCTTGTGTGTACTTTAGAAAAAGGGGTTTTAATATTTGAATCTCTCAATATAAAATCTTAAAGGAGGTTAGTCTATGAGTAAGAAGTATGATACACCGATGTTGGACGAGCTGGAAAAGGGTGCGTTTCCCAGTTTTGTAACAGAAATTAAGCGGGCTGCGGCGCATTCTGACATGTCGAACGATCTGCTCGGCCATACGGAGACGTGTTACAAAGAGAGGGTTACACACTGGAAGCACGGCGGCATAGTCGGCGTCAGGGGATACGGCGGTGGCGTTATAGGAAGGTATTCAGACATGCCCGATAAGTTTCCGGGCGTAGCGCATTTCCACACAGTCAGACTGAACAGTCCGTCCGGGTTTTATTACAAGGCAGACGCGCTGGTAGAATTGTGCGATCTGTGGGACAAGTATGGAAGCGGCCTGACCAACATACACGGCTCAACGGGCGACCTCGTGTTTTTAGGAACGAGGACTGAGAATTTAGAGCCATTTTTTGCAGAAACATCATCGAGGGGATGGGACCTCGGCGGTTCAGGTTCAGCGTTGAGAACTCCAAGCTGCTGTCTTGGCAAATCCAGATGCGAATGGGCAAACATAGACACGATGGCGATAACCAACGACATCACCCAGCACTATCAGGACGAGATGCACAGGCCGGCATTCCCGTACAAGTTCAAGTTCAAAGTGGCCGGCTGCGCGTGTGACTGTATCGCCTCCATAGCGAGGGCGGATATGTCCATAATCGGCACATGGAAGGGCAACATCCGGGTTAATCAGGCTGAAGTGGCGAACTACGCCAAGACGATGAACATTCAGGCAGAGATTATTGATATGTGCCCGACCGGTTGTATGAAGCTTGACGGCAAGGAACTGAGAATAGACAATGCCAACTGTAACAGGTGTATGCACTGCATAGCAAAGATGACGAAGGCCCTAAGGCCCGGAACAGAGCAAGGCGCGACACTTCTGTTAGGCAGCAAGGCCCCTATCGTAACCGGCGCTTTGATGTCATGGGTAATAGTGCCGTTTATAAAGATGGAACCGCCATATGAAGAATTCTACGAACTCATCGATAAGATTTGGGAATGGTGGGACGAAAACGGCAAGAACCGCGAGAGAATCGGCGAATTGATAGAAAGGTTGTCATTCCCCAGGTTCCTTAAAGAAGTCGGTCTTGAGCCGTCGCCGGCGATGGTTAAAGAGCCAAGAAGAGACCCATTCTTCTTCTGGGCGGAAGAAGATATCGAAAGATAGGTTTTACGGCCGCGTATTTTGCGGTAATGCATAGATTTAACAGAAACATTACTAAACGAAGGAGGAATTTAGAATGTCAGACTTACCACAGAGACAGACCGACATAGGTCCGCCGCATTATAGCAAGTTTTTACACCCTGTAATTGCCAAAAATTATGGCAAGTGGCAGTATCACGAAGTGTTAAGCCCAGGGACGATGGTTCACGTGTCAGAGACCGGAGATAAGATCTATACGGTCAGGATAGCCTCACCGAGACTCTTGTCAACCGACACGATAAGGGAGCATTGTGCAATAGCCGAGAAACACTGCGGCGGTTATTTACGCTTCACATCGAGGAATAACGTCGAGTTTTTCGTTGACGCAGAAAGCAAGGTAGCCCCCCTCGTAAAAGACCTGGAGGCCAAAGGCTTTTTGTTAGGCGGCATTGGCCCGAGAATCAGCAACATAGTCCACACGCAGGGCTGGGTTCACTGTCACTCAGCGGCAACTGACGCGTCCGGCCTCGTAAAGGCAATTATGGACGAGTGCAGCGAGTACTTCACAACTAAAGAGCTGCCAAACAAGGTGAGATTAGCCGTTGCCTGTTGCGTTAATATGTGCGGAGCGGTTCACTGTTCAGACATAGCCCTTGTCGGAGTTCACAAGACCCCGCCAAGAATTGACGATGTAAACGTGAAAAACGCCTGCGAGGTTCCATCGACGATAGCGTCGTGTCCAACAAGCGCGATAAGCCCCAACCCCGCAACCAAGAGCGTTAAGATAAAGCTCGAAAAGTGCATGTACTGCGGCAACTGTTACTCGGTCTGCCCTGCAATGCCTATAGCCGACGCCAAAAACGACGGGATAGCAATAGTCGTCGGCGGCAAGGTAAATAGTCTTAGGTCAAACCCGAAATTCTCGAAACTGGTAGTGCCCTGGATACCAAATAATCCACCGAGATGGCCTCAGGTTACCGACGCCATAAAGGTAATCCTGAAAGCCTACATAGCCGGCGCGAAGAAGCATGAGAGAGTCGGCGAGTGGATCGAAAGAATCGGTTGGGAAGGTTTCTTCAAAGAGACCGGATTTGAATTCAAGTATCAGCACATAGACGACTTTACGTTTGCCCGCGAGACGTATAGAATGGCGTCAACGTTTAAGTGGTCGTAAAAAAATGGTAAGAAGGGGGAGATTATAATATCTCCCCCATTTTTACTTTTGCCATACAAATCCTTCAAATAGAGGTGCGAATATGGAAAAAGAGGAAGTAAAAAAGATAATATACGCATTAGTTGAGGCCTCAACTGGTAAGAAGAAACTGAAGCAATCCGATATTTTAAAGAAAGTCTCTGCCGACCACGGCATAGAGAAAGACGAAGTAAAGGCTGCTTTGAGAGATCTGGTTGACGCAGGGACATTGATATTTACCTATTTTGGCGGAAGTTTCATAGAAATCCCCCCCAAATAAGGCTCAAATTGAGGCCCGAACAGGTGAGGCCCGAATAAGGGTGAGACCCGAACGGGGCTTGGCGTATAGGGGCGAATTTTCGTTCGCCCCATCATCTCTTCATTAATGAGTGCGCGCATTCCGTGTCCCACATTATGATACCCTGTGGTCGGTGCCCTGTGGCCGGCTGCCGGTTACCGGTTAAACGATACGATGATACATACTAAGACATTGTATAAGCCCAGAGTGGTTATCGCGGGACTCAGAGGCGGTTCAGGAAAGACGACCCTCTCGTTAGGTCTCCTTAGGTTGTGGAAAAATAAAGGCCGCCATATCGTACCTTTTAAAAAGGGACCTGACTACATTGACGCCGCATGGCTTTCCGGGGCGGCGGGGGCACACTGCTATAATCTAGATTCGTATATAATTGCCGAGCATCAGCTGATCAATTCCCTGGCCGGCCATTCAGAGGCATCTGACGGCATATTGATTGAAGGAAACAGGGGGTTGTTTGACGGCGTTGACGCCAGGGGTACGTTCAGCACCGCGGCGCTTGCCCAAATGTGTGCATCGCCTGTCATCTTGGTGGTGGATTGTGTAAAGGCGGCTGCCACAGTGGGAGTTATCGTAAAAGGTATAATAGAATTCTCTAAGGAACTTATGATTAAGGGCGTTGTGTTGAATTATATATCTAATGACAGGCATGAAAAAGTCATCAGAGAGGCGGTGGAGACCCATGCGGGTGTGCCTGTGGTTGGAGTGTTGAGAAGAGACGATACGCCTTTTCAGCAGGAACGGCACATGGGCCTGACGAGCCGCGATGAGACAGCCGCAATGGCAGATGGAATAGAAGCGATACTTGAACGTATGGCGGCGGCGTGCGGCAGCACAGTGGATGAAGAGAATATCTGGCAAATCGCCATGAGCGCCCCACCCCTTGAGTATTCCGCCCCCGATACCTCGTATGGCTTGTCCGAATATACCGCTGACGTTAAAATCGGGGTAGTCAGAGACAGCGCGTTTCAATTTTATTATCCTGAGAACATCGAGGCATTAGAAAGACATGGGGCTGAAATTGTCGAACTCAGCGCCCTTGCCGCTGACGATATGCCAGAGGGGCTGGACGCCGTCTATATCGGCGGCGGGTTTCCGGAGACACATGCGCTGAGACTGTCTGAAAATAAAAGTTTCATGGGTAAATTGAAAGAATTGATAGAGTGCGGTCTGCCGGTATATGCCGAGTGCGGCGGCCTGATGTATCTGGGCAGGGGGATTGTCTATAATGAGCAGTATTATCCGATGGCGGGCATATTCCCGATAGACTTCGTCATGTACGAAAAACCGCAGGCACACGGCTATACCATAGTGGAAACGGTAGAGGAAACCCCTTATTTCCCCAAAAATGTTATACTCAGGGGGCATGAATTTCACTACTCGAAGGCGGTAAACCTCGAGATGGAAGGCCTGAGCTTCCGGTTTAAGATGAAGCGGGGAAAGGGAATTGTGGACGGCAGAGACGGTTTGTTATATAAACAGGTATTCGCCACATATACGCATATACACGCGCTGGGCTATGCCCTGTGGGCGGAGTGGCTCGTAAGGGCGGCAGCCGCTTATAAAAATGGCCGGTAAGGGGAATGTACTCATGGCAGAAGAGTTTTTTTTAAAGAAGCTGAAAAAATCTGAGTTTAATATAAAGCAGATAAAAGGGCAGACAAAGGACAGGCTGGAAAGCGGGGCATTTGACGAGATAATAAACGACATCAAAAAGGATAAGAGACACCTAAGCGCCCTGATAGCGATATCATACGACAAGACCTCGGAAGTTGCATGGCGGGCAATTCATCTGGCGGGCAAGGTAATCGGGCAATTAGCGGTTGATAACTTCGCAGAGGCACGGGGCCAGATGCAGCGTCTGCTCTGGAACATGAGCGACGAATCCGGCACTATACCGTGGACTGTCCCAGAGATAATGGGCGAGGCAATAAGAGAAAATCCCAAACCATTTGAGGATATAGTTCCAATTCTCATAGGTTACTCGCACTCTGAAACTGAAGATAATATATTCCTCGCGGGCGTAATATATGCCATCGGCAGGATAGGAGAGCTGCACCCGCAGTATACCGGCGGCGAGGCACATGAAATAGTGAGGCAGGGTTATTGCCACAGAGACCCTGAGGTTGTGGCAAACGCCGTAATAGCGGCAAAGAGGCTGAGCATTTCAGGGATTGAACTGGGAGCGCAGCCGCAAACAGATGAACAGGTAAGGGTTTATTACAACGATAAACTTTTGACAATAACTGTAGGAGAACTTCAACGGTTGGTGGAAAATGGATAGACTACTAATTACAGGCGGCAAGCGTCTCTCAGGAGAAGTAGAGATAAGCGGGGCAAAAAACGCCGCCCTGCCGCTGATGGCGTCAACGATACTATGTAAGGGAGAGACGGTACTTCGCAACATTCCAAACCTGAAGGACATCAATACAATGTCGCAGGTTCTGGCAAATATGGGGGCGGCAATTAGCGTCGAAGGCGGCTGCCTGAAAATCAATACCGGTTCTCTCGTCAACAAAGAGGCCCCTTATGAGCTGGTAAAGACGATGAGGGCCTCGGTGCTGACGCTCGGGCCGATGGTAGCGCGTTTCGGATATGCGAAGGTATCTCTGCCGGGGGGCTGCGCCATTGGGGCGCGTCCGATAAACCTTCACTTAATGGGACTTGAGAAAATGGGGGCAAAGATAACCCTCTCTCGCGGCTATGTAGTGGCAAAGGCAAAGAGGCTTAAGGGTGCTACAATCTTCTGCGATATATCCACAGTAACCGGCACAGAAAACCTGATGATGGCGGCGGCGCTGGCAAAAGGCACGACAGTAATCGAAAACGCCGCCAGAGAGCCGGAAGTCGAAGACCTTGCCAATTCACTTAATGCAATGGGGGCAAAGATAACCGGCGCCGGCTGTTCAGTCATCGAAATAGAGGGCGTTGACGAACTGCACCCCATTGACTATAAAATAATTCCCGACAGAATAGAGACCGGCACATTTATAACAATAGCCGGCATAACCGGCAGTAATATTTTAATAAAGAACTGCCGGGCAGACCACATGCTGGCAATAGTGGAAAAACTCAGGGAAACTGGCATAAGTATAACAGAAGAGGCAGACGGTCTGAGGGTAGTTGGCCCTCCAAAGGGAACACTTCACCCTGCTGATATAAAAACGATGCCCTTCCCCGGGTTTCCAACGGACATGCAGGCGCAGTTTATCGCCCTGGTTTGTGTGGCGGCAGGCACGAGCATAGTAAAAGAGACGATATTCGAAAACAGATACATGCACGTAGCCGAGCTGCGGCGAATGGGGGCAAACATCGAAATAGAGGACAACATAGCCACAGTACGCGGCGTGGAAGGGCTGCTTGGCGCCCCGGTAATGGCCACAGACTTGAGGGCGAGTGCGTCTCTTGTCGTTGCCGCCCTTGCCGCCGAGGGTGAGACCGTGATAGACAGAATATACCATCTGGACAGGGGATACGAAAAAATCGAGGATAAGATCTCTAAACTAGGCGGCGACATCAGGCGCGTCAAGGCAGCCAGGGCATAACCCTTCTGCCAAAGCTCAAAATGCCCGGGATAAAAGACAGCCTGGAACTAAAAGAGATTGTCCTTCTGGGGCGTACCTTTGACGAGTATTTCAGGGCATTTAATCTTCAGGCAGTTAACCTGAAAGAAGAGAAAATCCTTGACGCCGCATCAGGGGTGAGTTCTTTCTGTGCCGAGGCCGCCATGAAGGGGATTGATGTTACCGGTTCGGACAGGATATATTCGCTGCCTGCCTCAACGATAGAATTAAAATGCGCCGAAGACCTTGCACTTGTAATGGCGCAAATGCCGGAAGTTGCGCATCTCTATAAATGGGAATATTTTAGAGGTGTGGACGAGTTAAGAGATGCGAGGAAACGTGCGTATAAGCTCTTCACCGGGGATTTCCGAAGGCACGGCAGCCGCCGCTATGTGATATGCGAATTACCTGAAACTGACTTTTCAGACAACGAATTCACCATTACGCTTATCAGCCATTTCCTGTTTCTCTACGATGACCGTCTCGACTACGAATTCCACCGCGAAACAATCAGAGAGTGCCTGAGGATAACATCCAAAGAAATCAGAATCTTCCCGATTGTAAATCTCAAAGGTGAACTATCCCCGTATATAGAGAAAATATTAACAGACGAGGCCTTTGCAAATTGTACGAAGACAGTGCAAACTGTAGATTATGAATTTATAAGAAATGGCAACAGAATGCTCGTGATCTCTGCCTGATGCTCAAATTCAGCCGAAGCTTTCCATCAGGTTTTTCTTTAATTCGGGAGACAGCGAAGAACCCGTTCATGTCCATGTCGAGCGTGGTGACGATATTGCCAAATTTTGGCTTGAGCCTGCACGATTGCAGATGAGTAGAGGATTCAGCAGGGTTGAAATAAGCAATATCAATAAAATTATAAATGAGCATCATCTAAGATTATTGGAGGCGTGGAATGAGTATTTCGGCAGTTGAAATAAAAATCCCAAGCGCTATAAATGTAACAGTGTCATAAGATACATTAAGCGTGGATTTGAGTGATGGAAGAACTATCTCTGTTCCATTAGACTGGTATCCGCGTCTGCGTTATGCCTCTCTGGCTGAACGAACGAACTGGAGATTAATAAGCAGTGGGCACGGTATCCACTGGGAAGATATTGACTAGGACATTAGTGTTGAAGGGTTGTTAATGGGCAGACATTCAGGCGAGAGTCAGTCTTCTTTTAAGAAATGGCTGCAACAGAGGCAAGCCGGTTCTTAACCCTTCAGGAACATCCAGCTAGTTAAGGCGCAGTCAAGGCAGGTGCTCTATGTTTTGGAATATCATGACTTTTCGGGATAACTAAATCGTTCTGTCTGATTCGATCGTTAAGAGGTTTTCTCATCTCATAACGAGCTGTTACGTGGGTATTTATTGAAGTATCTGAACCTCCCGGTTAAGAATTACCTTAAAGCGTTCATAAATCGTATCCTCAATCAGTTTTGCAAAGTCCATGACCTCGGCAAATGTTGCATCGTCATAGTTAACAATTGCAAGCGTATGATTTGGGGCCAGTCCTACCCGTCCATTTCTAAAGCCCTTACCGAAACAATTATCGATGAGATAAGCGGCTGAGACTTTTACCTCAGAGTCGTCTTGCGGCCAGTACCAGTTTCTGTTTGGTGTAGCACTATTTAAGACGCCCGCTATCTCATCAAAATGACTGGCCGATACAACCGGGTTCTTATAAAATGATCCTGCGCACTTAAATCTCCGATAGCCGTCCATTTGCAGCATCCCCTTGTGTTCTCTGATTTTTAGTATAGCCGTTCTGACCTTTTGTAAGGTTATATCGGCGTCTTTCAGAAAATATTTCTCCAAATCATGATACTGGACGTTTAGTTTACCAACACGCTTTAAAACAAACTTAACCGATATAATTATATACTTACCAAAGGCTTCAGAATTAAATAAGCTTTTTCTGTAGGAAAATTTACATTGGGCATTACTAAACCTGACAATACTTCCGTCATCGGTATCAACGGCATTGACTTCAGAAATCAGACTTTCCACAGACTGCCCGTATGCGCCGATGTTTTGAACCGGGGAGGCTCCCACTGTTCCAGGTATTCCTGAAAGACACTCAACCCCAAAAAGATTCTCACTGACGCATTCACTTACAAAACTGTCCCAAACAACACCTGCTCCGCAGCTTTTGAAAACACTCTCTCCATCTGTGGCAGTATCAGATTCTGTGTTTGCCATATGAATTACCATGCCGTCGTAGCCTCTATCGCTAACTAAAAGATTACTGCCGCCGCCTAAGACATAAAATGGGATACCTTGCCGTTTTGCAAACTCAACAGATTCACAAACGCTGCCGAGGCTCTCCGCCTTTACATAAAACCTCGCTGCTCCTCCTATTTTAAACGTCGTAAGCTCAGATAGAGGATAGTTTTTTAAAATATTAAGCTGCATGAGCTGCTAACGTAACAATTAAAGAGGTCGTTTGTCAAATCCTTTGTTATACCTGTCACAGCAAAGTAGAAATGTCCTATCCGGTTAATAATCATAGCTTATTTCCGGTTGAGAAATCGAATCCATATCTACGCATTGTCAAGTTGCCAAATTCATCAAAATAAAAACGCAGGAAACGTGTCAGGTCTTGACATGTGACATAGTGGAAATTGGAAAGATAGGCTGGTAGTTTTTCAGCTAATATGTGGGAGTGTCATGCCGGATAATATAGATTTTGTCACTTTTCCCCTGTCATTATATCACATGTCAAGACCTGACACTCTGACCTACACTCCAACTAGGTTTCCTTCTTTTTTTGATGGTGAATCAAGGGCGGCAATTCCCGATGAAGGGGCAAAACGATTATTTATCGTCTATTAGTTTGTCTTTATGGAGTTTATACTCAATACTGTCAACAAGGGCATGCCACGACGCCTCTATAACATTAGGGCTGACACCTACCGTACCCCAGCGTGAGCTGTGGTCGCCGGATTCTATAAGCACGCGCACCCCTGAGGATGTCCCCGCACCACCGGACAGCACTCTGACCTTATAATCATGCAAAGAAACGTCTTTAAGGGCGGGATAATACCGCTCAAGCGCCTTTCTCAGGGCATTATCGAGGGCATTGACCGGGCCGTTTCCCTCCGCGGCCGTATGGACAACTTCGCCGTCGGGCAGGATTAACTTTATAATTGCGGTGTTTGTCGATGCGCTTTCACTGCATGACTTTTGGGTCATAAGCTGAAAACCGAGAAACTCGAAGGCCTTCTTGTATTGGCCGGTTTCCTTTTTTATCATAAGCTCGAACGAGGCCTCAGCCCCCTCAAACTGGTAGCCCTGGTTTTCAAGGTCTTTCAGCATGTCAAGGATCTTTTTTGCCTTTGATTTTTTGCCCATATCGATGCCAAGCTCTTCGGCCTTTCTCTGGAGTGTGCTTTTACCGGCGAGATCAGAGAGCAGGATCCTTTGAGAGTTGCCGACAAGGGCTGGTTCTATGTGTTCATATGTGCTGGAATGTTTTATGATAGCACTGACGTGCATACCGCCTTTGTGCGCGAAGGCGCTGTCGCCGACATAGGGCTGGCGCTTGAAGTGCGGCATATTTGCTATCTCTGTAACGTAGCGCGATACGTCCCTGAGCTGTGTAAGGTCAGCGCTGCCAGCAAGACATCGATAACCCATTTTGAGCTGGAGATTGGGGATTATCGAGCATAGGTTGGCGTTTCCGCATCTTTCGCCAATTCCGTTTATAGTCCCCTGCACCGCAATAGCACCGGCGCGCACGGCCTCGAGGGAGTTTGCCACGGCGCAGTCTGAGTCGTTATGGGCGTGAATGCCAATCGGGGCAACCACTGCCCTTATTACTTCGGCAGTTATCTTGTGTATTTGCTCGGGCAGACATCCCCCGTTTGTGTCGCACAATACAAGGCAGTCAGCACCGCCGTCAACGGCGGCCTTCAGACATTCAATCGCATATCCGGGATTATTGATATATCCCTGAAAGAAGTGCTCGGCGTCGAAAAACACCCTTCCTACATTCGATTTCAGAAATTTAAAGGAGTCGTGTATGATACGTAAATTCTCATCATTTTCTATACCAAGTGCATGTTTGACATGGAAATCCCACGTCTTGCCAAATATCGTAACGCAAGGCGTTCCGGCCTCAACAAGTGCCCGGAGGTTATTGTCGTCCTCCGCGCGTACGCCCGGGCGGTGGGTGCTGCCAAAGGCCGCGATGACCGCCGTTTTGAGTTTCATCGTTTTGATTTGCCTGAAGTATTCGGCATCCTTCGGGTTTGAGCCGGGCATACCGCCTTCTATGAAGTGGATGCCGAAGGCGTCAAGCCTTTCTGTTATCAGGAGCTTGTCCTCGAGCGTGAGGGATATGTCCTCGGCCTGAGTGCCGTCTCTAAGGGTTGTGTCGTATATCTCGATAAATCCCATAGAATTGTATACTATCACATTGGCGGTGCCGGCGTCTATTTCAATCTTCTAACCGGCTTGCTGAAACCATTGTCGTCTTCAACTGTTTTAAAGCCGGACACGGCCGAATTGAGTTCCCCCGCAATGTCCTTGAAAATGTTGACTTCACTCATAACATCCTGGGACATGGTCAGAATGTCTTTTGAAATGTTAGACGATTTGTCGATATTTGAGGCAACCTCCCCGGATGCGGCAGATTGCTCTTCTACGGATGACGCTATTTGGGTGATTTGGTCAGACATGCTCTGAACGGACTCTACCATCTGATTCAGGATTTCGCCCACTTCCTTAATAGCGTTCGTTGCATTGTTGACCTTTCCAGATGAATCGAACATGGACTGATTGGTCTTGTTGGCGTTGTCTTTGACGGAGACAATTTTCTGTGAGATCTCGTCTGTGGCCTTGATTGTCTTCTCGGCCAGCTTTCTCACCTCGTCGGCAACGACGGCAAATCCACGCCCTTGTTCCCCTGCCCTTGCGGCCTCGATTGCGGCATTCAGTGCGAGGAGATTCGTCTGGTCGGCGATGTCCTTAATAACGACTAATATGTCGCTGATCTCATAGATGCTGGTGCTGAGGGTTTCCATCATCGCGGACAGTTCTATTGTCGATGCATATACATCGTTGATAATTCCAACGGCCATATCTGCGGCCTCTTTACCACTGGAGGCCGTCTTCATGGCGGAAATACTTGTCTCTGAGGCCACAGAGGCATTTCTTGCTATATCGACTATGGTGGCGCTCATTTGCTCGGCGGTTGCCGCTATGGCGGTTGCCTGTTCGGACTGGCTTGCCGCCCCGTTGGCCATAAGTCCGGATTTATCGGTCAGTGCCCCTACTCTTGAAAAGACATGCCCTGCGGCAATGCGAATTTGGCCGATTATATTTCGTATAGTATCGTTCATGACCTTCATGTTTTTCGCGAGGACGCTTATTTCGCTTTTCCCTTCACAGGAGAGTTCGCATGTCAAATCCCCTTCGGCCATCATATTAACCTGGCCAAGCATGTCAGCCAGCGGACGGCATATGCTTCTCGATATAAACCATGACAACACTCCTAAAATAACCACTACAATAAGCGTAACGACCACAACCTTTGCGGTCTCCTGTTTTAAGGCCGTACCAACATCGTCCAGATATATGCCGCTTCCTACTACCCAGCCCCACGGCTCAAATCCCTTCACAAACGACACCTTCTCCACGGGATTGCTAAACCCGGGCTTTGGCCATAAGTAATAGACAAAACCCTCTTTGTTCTTTTTTACCTCATCAACGAACTCCACGAACAGGCGTTTGCCGTTGGGGTCCTTAAAATCCGATATATCTTTGCCGTCAAGTTCTGATTTGTACGGGTGCATTATCATGTTGGGATGCATGTCGTTTATCCAGAAATACTCTTTTTCATCATATCTGAGGGTCTTAATAACGCTTATCGCGCGCGACTTTGCGTCATCTTCGGACATTTTACCTTCCTTGAATTTGTTGTAATAATTATCGATCACGCCGTAGGCCGTTTCTACGAGATGTTTTGTCTTTATCTGTCTGTCATGCATAAGGGATTCTTTATAAAAATACACATTTACCGCAATGGTCACGGCAAACCCCAAAATGGCAATAAACACGATTAACCATAGCCTGTGACCAATCTTCAGATTACCTAACATAAAGCCTCCTCCTACCGTATAGCATCGCTGCAATATGGCAGCGCAGTAAATTTACATTCTCCCATTCTATCACCTTTCTATTAGTAGTATCAACGTTTATTTACATCATAACAATAAATAATTACAAAATATGGGGGCTTATGGTACAGTCCGCTCACCGCAATGGCAGATTTATGCTTACCGTGAAAATCCTATGCGGCATTTTTCAGCATCAGCTATGGTTTGTCACGGGATGGCCTCTGGTTTCAAACGAATTGAAGGGCGTCATCATCAGGGGGCTGTTCCTGGGGCGGGAGGTAATCGACAAAACCTTAAAACAGATGATATACTATTGTTATGGAAACTATCGAAAGGGACTTTGACTTAACGGAGATTATCAACGGAGAGGAAGTTATGACACCAAGCCCACTGTGGAAACACCAAATAATTTGTGATAATCTTCAGGATATTATACGGCAGCACGTTAAGCAAAAAGGTTTGGGAAGGCTTTCATCCTCACCACTTGACGTTATCTTTGAGGACGGCCTCAACAGGATTCAACCAGACTTATTGTTTATTCGTAAAGAAAATATGCCGGACGTTATAACAGACTGGGTACGTGTTATTCCAGACATGATATGTGAGATCGTTTCACCGGGGACATTCTGGAGGGATACTACCGATAAGAAAGAGATCTACGAGAAATACGGCGTACCGGAATATTGGGTAGTCATACCGGCGCTTGAAATCGTGGAGGTCTTAATAATCGAAGAAGGCAAGTATAAGCTTTATTCCTATGCCGAAAGTGAGGGCGTGGTTAAGTCTAAAGTCATCGATGGGCTTACGGTTAACGTCAAAGACATATTTGAGTAGCCGTCCTAATCACTTTAATCCGATTGAAAATGTCTGGTTACTCTTATAATAAAGTGAATATCCCCGTCATTTGTCAATAAATTGCTGTCGTATTTGTTTGATAGGAACAAGATTTTGCATCCAGTCAGCATAGGTGATGTTGACGCTTACTTCCATTTTACTAATTCTTCCCGACTTTGGCCCTGAATTACCTGTTGCTGCATTTATTCTCTCAGATGTCTTCTCTTGAGCAATTACTGCTGAGTGTATGTCGTCAAGCCTTTTCTGTTGGGCATTAATCTCTAAGTGTATTTCTGCAAACTTCACTTTTTGTTCTGTTTTCAGGTCATAAATGAGAGAAATACTAATAAGAACATAAGTAAATAGACATAATTATGCAGCATATTGCAATTTATGGTGCATGAAAAAGCTACGAATTATGTCTGGCAGTTTCTGTAATGACCTAAGGAAATATGAGACTTTTTTCTT
>JADFYO010000039.1 GCA_015233015.1 Nitrospirota bacterium
TAATTATAACGCTTTCCATGATGTCCGTGTCAATACACTGGTTGCACACAAGCTCCCATATAGGTAATGAAAGGGACACATCCAATTAATTAACAGTGGGTAAATGGCAAACATAGACAATTAGGATTCTTTTGTCCAGTGTTGGGGAAAACGTCATAAGTGGACTCATACTAAGTTGCAGTCATAGAAATAATAATCATCCTGTTAATCGAATCATCCTGAGCCTGTCCTGAGCCTGTCGAAGGATTTCCGATTTGTTGGGATTTGAGACTTAAAGGAGCATCCTTCGACAGGCTCAGGATGATTCGATTGTTTCAGGTGATTCAAGTCTTCCTACTTCTATGAACGCATTTCTGTATAAGTGTGAACACCTTGTTAAGACCATTTAGGGGTGTTCTTTCAGATTTTCATGGATAAGTCAGTGACTCCGGTTGCAGGCGCTGTCAGTTTTTTTTCAATTCATAGGACATTTCTACTTTGCTATGACACAAAAGGAAAAACCTCTTGACTTAAAGGTGCCAAAACGGGTATTCTCAAATCATCTGACTATAAAATAACCGGGGCCTGAGCAAGTCAGAATGTTTTGTTTTAACGAGAGGTCTTTTTATGTATCCCGATTCTAACAAACACGAGCTTTATCACAGCATCTTTGGTTCTATACTTGACCGGACCGAAATGACCCCATACCTGATGCTATCCGCTTACGATTATAAGACCGCTCTGTCTCAGGCAACAAAAATGATGGGAAATCGCGGATTTGACGTAAAAGGAGGCGATGAGCTGTCTGAGGGTGAGAGTAACAGGGCCAAAAGATACGTCAACATCGCTCTCGGTTATTGCCGCAATTACGCGTTTCCATTTTTAACAGAACAGCTTGCAACCCTGATAAGATTAAACTCTCCAGCCCTGCCCTATTATAAAAACGTTAATAATGCCATCGGAGGAATTGAGCGCAAACTTGAAGACGATGAATTCCGCCGCCTTGTCGAGGAGGATCCACGTCATCTTTTTTTAATGGCCTCATCGAAGAAGTATCCCCATTTGTTTCATGGATATAGGGGGAGGGATATGACAATATCCGATGACTTCCGGCATATGGCGTGCGCCCTTCTGAAAGTCTGCCATCTGATAAAATCAACCGAAGAGGACAGCCAGGATATTAATGATTTCGTCCAGCTTGGCCTTGCATTTACTTCAAACGGCTTAACCCTCAATAATCTGTTTGACTTTGACTGGAAGCACCCACTTGCGGCTCTGATTGACAATGAGTCTTCATACAGGGCATATGTTAAGGTTTCCACATTTTTTGAGCGTCTCAGGGAATTCACCGATTTTGACAGGGAAAGAAACCTTTATATATTCAAAAGCGGCGACGGCGTCGATGTGGAGATTGCTGAAATCTCCTCCAGATTAAAGACCATATACAGCATGGCAACCAAACTTGGAAATGACCTTGAAGGCGAGGCGTACATAATAAAAGACCCTCTTGCCGTGACGTTCATATTAAACGACGGAAACGATACGCTTAAACTCTTTCACGCGTTGCAAAAACGAGGCGTAATCCTCCAGGAAACCGTAGTCTCGTCCTCTATTACGCAAACCATATTTGACAACCCCGAAGATATGACTGAGGCCGTAAAAAGGTTGATGACCAGTCTGAACAAAAGTGGCCGCAACGACTACATGCCTCAGGATGAGGAGATCCTGCAACACGCAAGGGACTTCTATAACGCACTGGGCAGAAATGCAATCCGAAACGCACATACATCAAAAGGCCATAAAAAGTTTCAGTGCAAGTTGAATTTCCCCGTACCCATTCACAGATGCCGGGAAACAGGGAAAATCCTCATGCCGAGTGTCGATAATCAGGACGGAAGGCCACCAGCGGCGCGCTATACCGAACAACACACACTGCCGGTTGAACTGAGGATATCGGATAAACGAAGCTGGGAGGAATCAGAACAAAGAGGGGAAACACATCACGACGCATATAAGTTCAGACAATTAGTTTCAGTAATGAACAGGCTTTTTAAGGATGACTTCCACTTCCCAAAAGAAATAGATTCAATGTTGAGAGATGACCAGCGGGGTGTCTTTCTTTAGACAATAGCTTGCAGCAGGAGTTCAGAAGCCGCCAACGGGCGGCAGCCCAAATTCAATGATAAATCATATGCGAGAAACAGGGGTGAAGGGGGATTATCCCCCTTCGTCTTTAATCCTTAGATTGTTACTGGTATCATTATTTCTTAATCATCTCGACTTCCAGATTTATCGTTACTTCGTCGCCGACTAAAACTCCGCCGGTTTCAAGCGCCTTGTTCCATGTAAGACCAAAGTCTTTACGGTTGACTTTGGCTGTTGCCGAAGCCCCTCTGCGTATATTTCCCGATGGGTCTTTCACGGGAGCCGACGGCCCGTCAACTTTCAGTGTGACCTCTTTAGTTATCCCTTTTATTGTCAGGTCACCGATGACCTTCATATGGTCCTTTCCTTCAGGTATAACCTTTTTGGAGACAAAGGTCATGTTCGGGTATTTGGTCACGTCGAAGAAATCGGCGCTTTTCAAATGGGTGTCCCGTTTTGTTATTCTGGTGTCGATAGATGAAGTCTCGATAGTGGCCGAGAACGTTGACTTTGACATATCGGCGCCGTCTATAACGGCCGTGCCTTTAAAGTGGTCGAATAGGCCTTTAACATTTGACACCATCATATGCCTTACTGAGAAACCTATGTTAGTATGCTCAGGATCAATCTCCCAGTTAGCGGCCGATACAATCGATGGAATCAAAAACACAACTGCCATGATAAACAACCATAAGTGTGTGATGATTTTATTTCTGCCCATGTTCATTACCCTCCTTTATTATGTTTCTGATAGTCAGCGCGTCCTCTGTGTTAATAGTTATGAGCGTTCCCTCAACCGCTTCTTTGATATGCTGCATTTTTGTCGTACCTATTATGGCAGTGGTTATACCCGGCTGGGTAATTGTCCACGCCGTTACAAATGATGCGAAAGAAACACCATAACTCATGGATACCTCTTTTATATCGAGGACTTGTTGAGTTTTTTCTACTGTCATGGAGTCTAATATCCAGTTAATCGCCGGCTGACCAGATTCTCTTAACGCTTCAATAGTTTTGTCTGTCAGAACGCCTCTGTGAAGTGGTGAGTATGCCTGAAACCCTATGCGGTTTTCAATACAATATGGCAGCTCGGAGTTCTCCAGTTTAAGGTTCATCATGCTATAGGGCGATTGCAGGGCAGATATACTGCCGTAAGCGGCTGCCTCTTTGATTTGGAGGGTTGTGAAATTAGAGAGGCCGTAGTGTTTTATCTTTCCCTGTGCCTTAATGGATTCAAGTGTTTCGATGGTCTGCCCTATCGGGGTATTTTCGTCTGGCCAGTGGACAAGATACAGGTCTATGACATCGGTATCCAGCCTCTTGCGTGATTCATCTATTTCCCCAAGTATAGATTTCTTAGATGCGTCCTTATATATAGCCGCAATGGAGTTTTCCTTCCAGCACAGGCCGCATTTTGTGGATATAACTATCTTGTCTCTGAACTTTTTTATGGCCTTGCCCAGCACGCGCTCCGAATGACCAAAGCCGTAAACCGGGGCAGTGTCAAAAAAGTTGACGCCCAGTTCATATGCCCCGGTAATCAACGCAATCGAATCGTTCTCCGGCATATTCTTATAAAAAGGCTCGCCGCCTATTTCCCATGCACCAAAGGTGATGGGTGTTATGAAAAGATCTGTATTGCCGAACTGTCTTGTTTTCAAATCTCACCTCTTCTTTGGCTGTAGCTGATATGCTCAAATGCCATGACGCACCTTTATGATACCATAAATGCTCTCACTAATCACTCACTTTGTGTTTATCACCTCGATACCCAGATAGTTAAGCACCTTTACCGCGTCGTTCCATGTGAATATCTTTTTGCTTGGGTTTCTCAGAAAATATGATGGATGGTATGTCGGCATCAGCTTTATCCCGTTGTAATCACAGAAATTGCCCCTCATCTGGCCTATTGTTTTATCTGTCGATAGCAGCGTCTTCGTCGATACGTTGCCGAGGGTCATTATGGCGTCAGGGGCAACGACTTGTATTTGCCTCTCCAGAAAACCCCGGCACGCGGCGATTTCATCCCCTTCCGGCTCCCGGTTGCCAGGAGGGCGGCACTTCACTATGTTTGCTATATATACGTCCTCACGCCTGAAGCCCATTTTATTTATCAGGCTCTCCAGTACCTTCCCTGCACGCCCGACAAACGGCCGCCCCGTCTCGTCCTCATCGGCCCCCGGACCCTCTCCTATAAACATCAGCCTTGTGCCGGGGTCTCCTTCGCCGAATACTATGTTCTTTCTGCCCGTGTGAAGTTTACATCTTGTGCAGTCGCCGATGTCTTCTCTAATAGCCTTTAAGAGGGCTTCTTTGTCAGATTTCGGAACCTTGAACACCGCCTCAGGCAAGCTGTCAAACCCCATTTTTTCGTATATCGTTAGTAAGTCTATCAGATTGTCCTTAATTGTCCTGTCTGTCATCTCTCGCCCCATTTGAGTTTTTCCCTTAATATTTGAAAATAGTCCCTTTCGTGCGGTATGACCAGACTGGTCTTGTACGCAGATTTTTTGATTTCTATAATGTCATCCTGCTTCAGATGAAACCCCATTTGTCCATCCATCGTCAGACATATGTCCTCGCTGCCGGTCCTGACGACTGCCTCGATTTGTGAGTTGTCCGGGACTACAATCGGCCGGTTGGTAAGCGTGTGGGAGCATATCGGCGTTAGCACGATGCAGTGCATCGCAGGGTAGAGTATCGGCCCGCCCGCAGACAGGCTGTATGCCGTTGAGCCGGTAGGGGTTGCAAATATCAGCCCGTCAGCCTTATATGTCGTCACATATCTGCCGTCAATAGATACCTCTGTGTCGAATATCCTTGCCAGCGCCCCCTTGTTTAACACTATATCGTTGAGAACGGTAAATCCCGCCGCCTTCTGCCCTGCCCTGATTACTGAGGCGTCGAGCATTATCCTCTCTTCTATGTCACACTCCCCGGATACCACCTTTTCTATGACGCCATATATCTCCGACTTGTTGACCTCGGTAATAAACCCCAGCCCGCCAAGGTTAATTCCAAACAGCGGTATGCCCCGCGGTGCCGCAAGCCTCGAGGCGGCAAGCATTGTCCCATCTCCGCCAAGCGCGATTATCAGCCCCACATGCAGCGGTATATCGGCGATGGGGCATTCCCTGAAATGCGCCTTTAGCGCTCCTAACTGCCGGGATGTGTCTCCGTCGACATAGACCTCGCAGTCATGGCCGTTCAGCCAGGGAATCAACTCCTGTAATATAACAATTGCCTCGCCCTTACCCTGTCTGGTTATAATCCCAATCTTTTTCATCTATCCCTTCTATCGTTATTATCCTCTGGTCATCTTTGCCGTATGATATATCAATCCTGATGCCCCCGTCTATAAACCCATTGAGTTTCTCAGCCCATTCCACTGCCGCGGCCCGGCCATTGCCTATGCACTCAAAAACCCCTGCCTCCTCTATTGCGCGAATGTCATCGAGACGGTAGAGGTCTATGTGATAAAATGGAACCTGCCCCTCGTACTCTGCTATTATCGTATAAGTGGCGCTTGTGATGTCCCGTTCCGGTATTCCAAACGCGGCACCGGCGCCTTTTATCAGCGTTGTCTTGCCAGCCCCCAGACCGCCGTATATAAATGCGGTCACCCCTTTGATAAGATGCCTGCCAATGTGTCTGCCAATTTCTGTAGTCTCTTCGGGTGAATTGCTGATTATGGTAATTGCCGGGGTCATCTCCCCGGTTTCTCTTTCCCGGGATGCTGGAATATGAACGCCCCCTGGCTTCCCCTTCTGGTACCTTCTTTGCGAAACGAATTAAAGTGCTCAGAACAACACGAGGTGCAGCTATCCGATGCCCAGATATTTTCTTTGGGGACATTTAGCGACAAGGCCTGTGTAGTGTTTGCGCTGACCAGATCGACATACATGCGGCCATCTTTTTCAAGGGTGTAATCCCCTCTGCCGCTGGCTGACGTGACCGCCTCCACGACCTCTCCGCCCACTTCGTAACAGCACCCGTGGATGGACGGCCCGAAGGCAATTAATATATCCTCCGGTTTCGAGCCGAACTCTTCTGTAAGCGTGTTTATCGCGGCCATTAAGATACCCTTCGCCGTGCCGCGCCACCCCGCGTGAACCGCCCCTGCCGCGCCCGCAGACGCGTCGTATAACAGGACAGGAACGCAGTCCGCCGTACGCACGCCGATGATGACATCGTCCCTATCAGTAACGACCGCGTCCCCAACGCGCTCCATGTCAAGGTCAGAGCCTCTTCTTAGAACTATTACCGTGCCGGTATGTTGTTGGACGGGCATATAGAGAATTGGCTCATGACCCTGAGGCAGAGCGAATTTCGTCTTATCTATTCCCACCGTCTTGTCTGTAAAAAAGGCGGTAATCCCTAAGCCTATAAGTATGTCAGGATATATCAGTCCATTGTTCATAAGTTCGCACGCCGCGATAGCGGATTAGTGTTTAACCAGCAAAATGCCCTTTAAGAATCCCATAGGGTCGCCTTTTACGGTTTTTTCCACCGTCACCGGATGGCCTTCGATTATGTCGTCCAGCATCCTGGTAACACTCGCGAAATTGTAACTTAGTACCGCGTCAATAGGTTTGGCAAGCACACCGGGGACATCGCCCTTTCTAAGCAGATGGTCAAATATGAGTATCTGCCCTCCGGGTTTTACCACCCTGACGATCTCGCTGAAGGCCACCTTTGCATCGAACACTACGGTAAGAAAGAGGCTCAATATCGCCTTATCGAATGTGTTGTCGTCGAAAGACAGTTTTTCCGCGTCCATCTTACTAAGGGTTACGTGCTTGTCCCGGCCGAACAGTTTAAGTTTTAACTTTCCAATACCCAGCATGACGTCGCTTATGTCAACACCGTCAACCCGGACATCATTAGGAATGGCCGAAACATCGTGACCGCTTCCCACGCCGGGTATAATCAAGCGGTCTCCGGTGTGAAAATCAAGCATTTTAATCGCCTTCGTGCGCCACGTTCTAATCGGCAGCATCAGCGCGGGATAAAAAAATGGTATAAACGTATTATACGACAGCAGCTTAACGACATTTTTCATGTTATAGTACCTCCTGAAGATTTTATTAGCAGCGTCTGTTTGCAATCTGCGGCATGGAATTACACTACTGTGTATTCTTTGCCGTTATAGATGAAATTGTCTAACTGGTATTCTTTCATTTCCTTCTGTGCGTAACGAACCAGTATCCCTGAGGTGATGAGAAAATCGAGTAGTTCCTTATCGATATGCCTGTCTTTTGCCATGAACCCGAGGATTTTAACGCATTCGGAGAGCTTTTTAAACGGCCTGTAGGGCCTGTCTGCCGCCGATAGTGCTTCAAATATATCCGCTATTGCCATTATTCTTGACTGAGTAGAGAGTTTCTCCTCCGGCACACCGTTAGGATACCCTGTGCCGTCAAGTTTTTCGTGGTGTTCGCCCGCGTAAATTGGTACGTTTTTCATCTTTTTAGGCCACGGCAATTGGCTCAACATCTTATATGTCATCACGGCATGATTCATTATTATTTTTCGTTCTCCTTCGGTGAGCGTTCCTCTTCGTATGCAAAGATTTTCTACCTCCTCGCCGCTTAATACAGGTTCTGTCTTGTCAGCAATTATAATATTGTATGACGCTATCTTGTTGACCCTTTCGACTTTATCGTCCGAGGTAAACTCATCCCCCATATTGACCTTCTTCAAAAACTCCATGTCATCTTCCAGTCCCTGAATGCGCTCTGCAAATTCCTCATCGAGTTTTTGAAGGGCGATATGGCCGTCTCCGCCATGCGTTGCTTCAAGTTCGGCCTTCCTCTTCAGATATTTGATTTCGACATCCCTTTTTAAAATCTCAAGCCTCGAGTTTATCAGATTGATACGGTCATAAATAGTCTCCAGCTTTGTTGACTTATCCACTACGTGTTCCGGCGTGGTTATTTTCCCAATGTCGTGCATCCATGCGGCTGTTTTCAGTTCTTCGTACCAGTCAGGCTCTAGTTTAAAATTCTTCCACTTCTCGTCCTCAGAGTTGCAAAGTTCACCGGCAATGTCCAGCGTCAGCTCGGCTACACGTCTCATATGACCGCCAGTATATGGTGATTTTTCGTCAATCGCGGTTGCTATTACCTTGACAAAGGAATTCAACAGCTCCTGCAATTCTGAGATAAGTGTGGTGTTTGTAACAGCCATAGCCGCTTGCGATGCCAGAGATTCTATTAAAAACTGATAGTCGGAGGAAAACTGTATCACATTACCATATCCGTCGCCGGCATTAATAAGCTGTAAGACGCCGATTATCTCCCCTTCGTGGTTTCTTAACGGGGTAACGAGCATCGAACGGGAGCGATAGTTATTCTTTTTATCGTATTCCTTAGTCCCCTTAAAGTCAAATCCTTCAATCTCGTATACATCGGGGAAGTTGATGGTTTCGCCGGTTAAGGCAACATATGCCGAGACATTTTGATTGTTTCTTGTGCCGTCGGCCCTGAAAAGCGGTACGGGTGGAAACGGGATAGGCCCTCCATGTGTGCCGCCTTTTCTCACCTTTAGTGAATTATTCCGTATTATTTTAAATAACAGGTATTTTTCATCGGGCGACATAATGTAAAGCGTGCCGCCGTCGGCGTTAGTGAAGTTCATCCCATTGGACACAATCATTTCAAGCAGGGTGTCAATGTCTTTTTCAGCCGAGAGGGCGATACCGATTTGCAGGAGTTTACTCTTAAGCCTTGCCTGTAAGTCAACATAATCGACTAACTCGGAGATTAGAGCCTCATGGCCGTCATCCAATGCCTCGCCGCCGCTTAGTTGTTTGAGGCGGTTTATTATACCGCTGAGTATAATATTAAAATCTTCGAACTCTGTCGCCTTAGAATATTCCATCATAATGCCCCCCCGGGCTAACACTCACTATAGTTTAATTAATATTATAAACGCTCAAAAATTCGCCGACGCCAACAGCCCGCGAATAGCCTCGCGCCCGATAACATGCAATAATAACATAACAGTGCCGCTTCCTGCAACTTGTGAAACATTTTGGAAAAAAACAAAAAGGCGCGCAAATATTGACATTGACCGACTGTCTTCCTTAGAATCCGTTTTGTGTGTTACACTCAATTATGACATTTGGGTGGAGAGGAGAGAGGCTCCTATGGATTATTACAACCTAAGCGCTCTTGACAGGAAATATGTCTGGCATCCATTTACTCAGATGAAGGAATGGGCTGAGGGCGACCCCATAGTAATCGGAGAGGGCAGTGGGTGTTTTATCAAAGATGTGCGCGGCAGATGGTACCTTGACGGTGTGTCGTCGCTGTGGGTTAATATCTTTGGACACAGAAAAAAGGAAATCGACGACGCTGTCAAAAAACAGATAGACCGCATTGCCCACTCCACACTTTTGGGACTTGCAAGTGAGCCGTCTGTCTTACTTGCCGCAAGGCTTATAAGGCTGCTCGGGGAATCGCTTCCTGACGATACGATGCCGCCGCTTACAAGGGTATTTTATTCTGACAACGGCTCGACAGCCGTCGAGGCTGCGCTGAAGATGGCGTTTCAGTACTGGCTTCACAAGGGCGTAACTGGTAAAAACGCCTTTTTATCGCTCAACATGGCCTACCACGGCGATACCATTGGGGCAGTGAGCGCAGGGGGAATAGAGATATTTCACGGCACATTTAAACCCCTCCTGTTTAAAACCTTCAGGAGTCCCGCGCCCTATTGTTACAGGTGTGAGCTGGGGCTTGACAGAGGCATATGCGCAATGGCGTGTATAGATGAAATGGAAAGAATATTAGAAGAACACCATAAAGAAATCGCAGCCGTGATAATAGAACCTAAGATGCAGGCAGCCGGCGGGATGATTGCCGCCCCTGACGGGTTTTTGCGCGGCGTGCGGCGCTTATGCACTAAATATGGTGTTACTCTTATAGCCGATGAGGTTGCAACGGGTTTTGGAAGGACTGGCAGGATGTTTGCCTGTGCCTCCGAGGGTGTAGTGCCGGACATCATATGTTTATCTAAGGGGCTGACAGGCGGCTACCTCCCCTTGGCCGTAACCGTTGCGACTGAGGAAATTTACAATGCCTTCCTCGGTGAATACGGGCAGATGAAGCAATTTTTTCACGGCCATTCCTATACCGGAAACCCTATTGGCTGTGCCGCAGCCCTTGCCGTTGTTGACCTGTTTGATAAAGAAGATATATTAACAAGGCTGAGACCTAAAATTGAAAGGCTTGATAAATGGCTGCGGCAAATCTTACGCCACGACCATGTCGGCAACACCAGAAGCGCGGGATTTATGGCCGGCGTAGAGCTTGTAAAAAATAAGGAGACGAGGGAGGCATACCCCATCGAAGACAAAACGGGCTGGAAGGTCGCCCTTGACGTCAGAAAAAAGGGGGTGTTTCTGCGACCGCTTGGGGACTGCATTGTAATAATGCCGCCATTAACCATATCGGAGGAAAATCTCACGGCAATGCTGACCCGGATAGAGGAATCTATTTGCAGCGTGACAGAAAAATCATCTGTTTAAAAGCGGCAAAAACGGACAAAGACCAAAGGGATATATTTGATTAAACTTCAAAACAATCTGCCTAAAACCGTCATCATAGGAGCCGGAGGATACATTGGCCGGCATTTTCTTAATACTTACCGGCAAATATACAGTGATCTTATTGGTACGACAAGGGTTGAGCTGGACTTGTTAAACCCTGATGTCAGGCGTCTCAGACTTCCTGAAAATACCTACAAAGAGGCATTGATTTTAGCTGCCATACCATATGTTGACAGGTGTGAATTGGAACAGGCCCTCTCATGGAAAGTCAATGTTACAGGAACTATTGAGTTAATAAGGCAATTAACAGATGAAGGTATTAAGCCTATATTTACATCGTCAGACTATGTCTTTGGCGGCAATGCCGGAGGCTATAAGGACAACTCCCCCCTGTGTCCCAACACAGAATATGGCAGGCAAAAGGCGGAGGTGGAGTTGCGAATCGGGGAAATTACACAGGGAAAGTACCTTATTCTCAGGTTCAGCAAGGTGTATTCCCATGTGAAGGGAGATGGCTCCCTGATAGATGCAATGGCGTCGAACTTCGCGCAGGGCAGGACGGTGAGGGCGGCGTATGATCAGATGTTTTGCCCGGCATATATTGACGACGTTATAGAGGTGGCGGCATTTTTACAGAGCAGCGGCATTACAGGCGCAGTTAATCTGTGTCCGTCAAAGAGCATTTCGCGCTATGAGATTGCAAGGGCGCTGGCTGAAAAAATGGGTATCGGCGATGCCCTCATAGAAAAAATCTCTCTGGACGATTTAGGACTGTGTGTAAAACGGCCTAAAAATACCAGTATGAGCAATGACAGATTAACAGAACTGATGAGTTATGCTTTTACAGATTTAGACAATAGCCTCGAGATAGTTGGAAGACTCTGGGCTGCGGAAAAAAAAGATGTAAAGAACGCGATAATATGTTAAACTGAAATTATTAATAAAGAGGATAAGAAGAAATGGGAATCAGCATATCGTCTATGCGGCTTATAGGAAAAACAATGAAGGACAGACGCCTGTCCGGTAAGTGCGTTACATATGGAGTGCAAGGAATAGAAGGGCAATATGGCGACGTAAAAAGAATATTATCACTGGAAGGATATAAATACAGGAACGTTGCCATAGATTCCATTATCATGGATGACATAACGCAGTACGGTAATACTATTCATCAAAGCGTTTTCTTTAACATGTTGGGATTTGATGTAGTGGATAGCATCGATGTATTTACGAAAGAAAATCCAACACATGTGTTGAATCTTAACGAACCTATTGAGCGGACAATGCATGGCCGTTACGATATGGTTTATGATGGGGGAACGGCGGAGCATTGTTTTGATATACCGGAGGTATTGAGTAATACTGTCAGATTACTAAAAGCAGGAGGGACAGTCATACACCACCTGCCAATATCAGGATACCTTGAACACGGATATTACCAGTTTTCTCCATCGCTGTTTTTTGATTTTTATAAGGCAAATAATTTTACAGATATTGAAGCAAAAATACATATAAGCTATTCCAACAGGAAAAGCTGTTATTTTGACTTTACATCGCCTGCAAAACTTCCTGATAATTTCGGCCATCCGGCGATGATATTTTTTACGGCGAAGAAACGCGCTGGGCATAACGATGTTGTTTTCCCCGTTCAGAGTGTTAATCCTGAACACTTTATAAGGAATGCCATGACTGAATCTTTTCTGTCGGCCTTATATACCAGGCTGCCGAGGGGTTTTGCCTTTAAAGCGCTTCAATTATTAAAAAAAATTACCTGTATGTATGCCTGCAAGAGACTTCAATAATAACTCACGAAACAGCCGCTAATCCAACAAATGCCTGTTTTTTCGCATATATAATACGGCGTCGATATAGTTCATGGCATATGTGCCGATACTAAGTCTGTGTTCTCTCAGGTAGTTCAGGCACATAATGGCGTCTATTGCATAGGTGGCCATGGAAAGAAACGCGGGCGTTAAACGGAGCGGCAGGTTTATATATTGATTAAGCATAGACCTTCTTGCCGCTGAAAGATTGTAGAAGTAGCCGTCATAACTCATATTCTTCTCAAACGCGCCGATATAGCGCGCGGGCAGGACGCCGGAATATTTATCCCGCATATAACGCACCGCATTGCCGATTGCCTCGTTGAACAATTCAGGGTTGTTGAAATACGATGAGGAATAACTCAGCATTCTCTGTCTGATGCACACAAGCGGCTCAGGTATAAAACATGCCCCGTGTCTGGCCGCGATTGCCGCACTCATAACCACGTCGTTAAAATATCTGATTTCGGTCGGAAACCCTCCTGCCTCTATGATTGATCTTCTTTTGAAAACCATAGTGTTGGCAGAGAACATCTCAGGAGAGCCAATTTTGCACACTATGTCAAAGATTTTATTGGGAGCCATGAATCCTTTTTCTCTGCTCATTCCGGGTACGTATCCTATTCCGGTTTTTTTCCCTCTTTCATTCATATTATAAAGGAAGGACGCGGAGAACCCTGCATCGGGATATTTTTTTAACATATCCATAGATTTCTCCAGAAAACCGGGCAGTATATAATCGTCTGAGGCAGCAAAATATAAATAATCCCCGGCTGCGGCATTGATTAATACGTTGACTATGTTGACATTGCCCACGTTGGTTTCATTTCTGATCAATTTAATTATCGGGTAGCGTTTTGCGTATGCCTGAATAATCTCGATGCTGTTGTCAGATGATCCATCATCGCAGATTATAAACTCATCGGGTTGGCGTGATTGATTTAAGATTGCCTCGATAGCAGTGGAGATAAATCTGCTGTCGTTGTAGTTTGGCATTGCTACCGTTAAGGTAGGTTTTTTTGAATTATCCATAGCATTGTTTACAAAAATCAGGCAGATTGCCATTTATATGGGCTAACCGCAAACTCCTATAGATTTCGCTATTCCATACGTTAATAAAATCCCTTGCGTCCCCAAAATCACATACGTCAGGTGTGCTTATTACACAGCATGGGACTATCCTCATGTCGGAGGAGATATATGCCCGTTCGAATATCCACGCGCACAATCTGTTTTCATTCCCTAAGATATATTTTTCACTGCCGTCCCAGAATGTTACCTCTATTCCATAGTTCGCGCCAAATTCGATCAGCTCTGCCCCTATGTTTTCGGTCAGCGATTGATCAGCGCTTAATAACTGGTTTCTCTGTTCCCAGTGTTTATCGCCAAAATTTGACAATGTTACTGAAAAGGTCAGCCTTCTGAATTTCATCTTATCGGCCAATCTGATAATCTCGAATAACTCACCGGCATTAGCGTTTTGTACCACTGTCCAGCAGCGGGTCTTTTCCGTTAATCCCAGAGATTCTGCGTATTCATTAAGCAGTGCGGCGTTCCTGATGACTATCCCAAAGTTTGAGCCTCTTCTGATTGTTTCGAAGACTGCCTCTGACGCCCCGTCTATGGAGACCTGCACCTCTGAGGGATTGCTGTCTATTAATCTCTTATAGTTGTCGTTTACGTTGAGCAGAGAGCCGTTTGTCGTCATTCTTATCCATATATACCGTTGTGCCGCATATGAAATCATCTTAAAGATATCCTTGTTCAGGAGCGGCTCTCCAAGTCCCTGAAGTTTTATCTCGATAAGCCCATACAATTCATCCAACGATCTGCTGAAATCCTCAAAAGACAAATCTTTCGCCCTTTTGCCGCCATCATATTCCTGAATCCTGCACATGATGCAGCGAAAATTACACCGGCTCGTGGTTTCATAGTCCATCTTGATGGGCAGATAATTTACAACCGCCTGCTTTTTAAACCCTTCGTAACGCTGGAAGTTGTCCTTTCTTTCGGGATATTTACTAAATCCTTCGCAGAGGACTTGCTCGTAAGCAGACCTGTCAGGGTGAGGTGCAGGAAGTTTATTCATGGTTTCAGCTCAACCGGCATCTATATTACCTTCATAAGTTCCATACAGTCTTTCACTATTATGTCCATATTATCATAGTGATATTTTCCAAGTCTACCGAGGGTGTAAACGTTTTGCGGAAGCTGCCCGATATATCTTTTCGCCTTTTCGATTTCAGATTTTAACGGGTATGGATAGAGCTTATTCTCTGTCGATGGGAATTCTATGCCTATGAGGGTATCGGGGGACTGATACCCGGTCAGAAGCTTATACTCGACAATGCGGGTGTATGGTTCGTCGCCCGCATAGTGTATGAAATAATATGGCTCCGGCGTTACTCTTTCAACCGGCAATATGACTTTTAGCAGCGCTCTCCCAATATATTTAAGCTCCCCATACATATAGTCAAATACCTGATCTATAGAGGCGGTATTAATCAGGATATCTCCCCTGATCAATTCATCGTTTACTATTACCCCCCTCTGGTCAATGTCGAACCTCGTAACGGGACTGTTTAATAAAACCTTGCAGCCTTCTACGCACCTGTCGAAATATGAATTGAAGCCGTCCAGCTCAACCGGATAGGCCACTATTTTCTTGCCCTCGAAGCATTGTTTCGAGCCTTCTTTCAGTGGAAGCCCCTTTGGCGAAAAGGCAAACTCGTCTATCATCTTATTGTTTTTTATCTGCCACATTTTTTTGGAATAGGTGTTAATAAACTTATCGTAGAGCGTATTACCAACCGAGTTTATCCAGTATTGCTCGAAATTTTCTGGAGTCCCTGCGTTACGCCCCTTTTCAATTTCCCCGTATATGATGTCTTTGTCAGGCATTTCCTTTATCTCGTCGGCGTGTATGGGATATGTATAAAATCTGTCGTCCTCTGAGACATATGTCAGACAATGATGCCTTAATTCCCTCAGGGTCAAAAACTTACTGAAATAGTCATATACATTAGTATCCTCTATATTTATAAGCAAATGATGAGGGCCGAACGTATATGGATGGCCGTGATAGAAGTATGTCCGGCATCCGCCGCCAAGGACGCCGCTGGCCTCGATTACGGTAACGTCAAAATGCTTTTCTTTTAACATACAGGCGGCAGTGCATCCGGCAAATCCGCCGCCTACTATGACTGCCTTAGCCATGTTGTTTACTCTCTGGCTCTACGCAGATAAATGCCTTGCCAAACCACCCTACGGACATAAATTCCTCAAAACGAATATGCGTCGTCTCTGAAAATTCCATTAATGCCCTTCTTTCTCCTTTGTTGGGATTTCCCCTGTAAAGGTTGTAATCGTCAAAATATACAATCGACCCATCCTGGAGCAATTCCCGTATGAATCTTAACACATATACGGTTGACTCATAAAGGTCGCAATCGATATGGGCCAGCGCTATCTGTGAATCTTTATCCTTCAGGCTGCGTGCTAACGACGCTGTCAGGCTATCGCGGTAAAATCCCTTTACCTTATGTATCTTATCGGGATACAGTCCATGGTGTTTTATTATGGCGTCAAATTCGTCCTCTGTAGTCTTAAGAGCCTCCTTCTCAAAGCCCGGGAGGTTGTCGCCGTCTTTTATCTCCGGCAGCCCCTCAAACGAATCGAAGGCGTAAAAGTGCATACCAGTGAAGTTCTTCTTGCGGCACTCCGATAAACTCATCCTGAATGTCCTGCCCGTATGGCAGCCAAATTCGTAATAATCCCCCTTTATAGAGTTCGCACTCAGGTAATCATAGGCATTTTGAACAAAGCGGTATCGTTCCCTGAACCTTATCTCTGAGTTGTTATATTCGATTTCCTTGTCTTTATCCCAGCCGTCGAAATCGTTCTTATAATAGTCCATGCTGCCCCTCCAGTTCATACGCCATTCTCTGTTTAACCCATCGCGTTATTACGCTCACCGCATCAAGCGGCACAAAATTATACTCCTCCCCGGCTTTCTTTGTCGAAATGCCAATGAAATTTGTCTTTTCCCGCGATACCCGTATTGTGGAGCTTGACCCTGTGAGGATTCTCATCAGGGCTGCTATATCGTTCAAGGTTAAATCTTTACCCGATGCGAGGTTGATTATGTCGTGTTTATGTTTTAGCCGGAGATTAATTATAAATTCAAAAATATTTTCGATAGATATGAAATTATTAAATAGTTTATCATGATTTGTTAGCTCAATTGCCTCGTTATTTACTAACTTCAGAAAGAGCCTTGACATTATATTGGTTTTGTTTCTAAACCCGAGGACTGCCGGTAGTCTCAGGCACAGTGCGTTAATTCCGGCTGCCTTCAGGTACTGTTCTCCGATTAATTTAGTGAGACCGTAAAACCCTGGCTGCCCGTACGGCCCTTCCTCGGTCAAGTCTTCCATATCCATGTCGCCATATGCCGAGACGGCCGAAAAGAATATCATATTCTCAATATGATAGCGCTGCGCACTGCGGACGACCTCTCTTAAATATAAAATATTCGACTCTATCATCTCGTCGCACGAGGCCGGAGGAGATTTTGCCGCAAGATGCAGTATTATGGAATTACTAAGCCTTAAATCATCGTGAAAGGAATATACCGGCATCCCTGACCCTCTGAACAATGACGATAGGCTCGTGCCGATGTCGCCATTGCTTCCGGTAATTATTACACTGTCATGGCTCATGGCAATCTCCACGGTTTAATAATAGCAAAGACATTCCTGTCCGATATTTTATTATAAATACTATCCTGTATCATAAAATTGTTGCTGCAAATAATTACTATGCAGTCCTTGTTAAATTCCTTCAATCTCCGAAGCCCGAATTCCTGTTCATTGTCTTCCATATAGTTATCGTCGCAGAAGAAACACTTCCCGATATTAATCATTTGGTTTAGTTCTCTTAGCAGCATTTTGTAATAGAACGATACTCCATAAAATACTAGTGTCTTATCTTCTTTCGACCATTGGCATATTTTATTTATAATTTCTTCTCTGTTTGACTTATACTTATTAAAACGATGTATTATTTCTGAATCGTATGTAGTATTACTCTCATGGCCGACAGGTGCTATCTTGTAGATTGTTCTGACGAAAGATTCGCAGTCCGATTCTATAGGTATAAAAGTATTCAGCATAGTATCCAGCGTATTACAATTAAAATAATTAACATGTTCGGCAACAAAATCATCTAAACAATAGTTTAGAACGTTATCTATATTCGGCACTTCTATATACAACATTCCTTTATCGGATAATATATGCCTTATAGCTTCAAGGAACTTCCTTGGGTATTTGACATGTTCAAAGACGTGCTGCATTATTACTAAATCAAATTTATTCGAGATGATATCTATGTTAAAAATACTTCTGATTGTCGGGACTGTCTTATGGCATTCCATTTTTGCCGGTTCAATCCCAAGAATAGTAACATTAGGTCTATTTTTTTTTATCATATAGAGCATATCGCCTCTGTTCGAACCTATTTCGAGAATATTAAAATCGCCTTCATCGGGAATATGCTTCAGAAGCATTTGAAGTGTTTTTATATTTTCAATGGATTGGTTTGGAAATGGAAATAGTAAATATTTATTGTAATTATTATAACATTTTGACAGTATGCCGTCATATGACTTGTCATACGCGCTGGACTGAAAGACAAAACCGCACTTTCCGCACACTTCGATAACAAGATTTATCGAAATATCAAGGTTAGCAAAATAAGCCTCCTCTTTTTTATAAACAATTACCGAATCCTGACTGCCACATGCCGGACAAGCAGCCATATCCGATTGATTACCGGCTGTTTTATGCAAATCCCCAATATCCTGTAACGACGTTCAAATATTCCATATTTAAAATTGAGGTACCATTAGCCTTATACTGCAACGCGGAGGCAGTGTTTGTCAAGCCTATATTGTAATTTAGGCAGTATTATTGAGATAAAAAACCCTCCGATATGGTATTATTCACGAGGATGGAGACCAATCTGAGGCTGAATGTCGTAGATGCCGGCGCGAGGTATGGCATACATCCCAGTCTCGATGAAATAAAACATATAGCGTCCTTTCATCTGTTTGAGATAGACGGTACAGAGGCGCAGAGATTAACGGAGAAGTACAAACAGTTTGAAAACATCGATGTTTACCACCTCGGCCTCGGCAGCGGCAATTCTCTGAGAAAGGTAAACATCAGGAGACATCCCGGCCTGTCCGGTTTTCTCGATACCAATGAGGCGGTATTTGAAGACACCGACTATATGAAAGACGAAATAGCCGTTACCGGCGTCAGCGAGGTAGGGTGTGTTACGCTTGATGATTTTCTGGCCGAAGACATGCACTTCATTAAGCTTGACACAGAGGGGACAGAGCTTGAGATATTAAAAGGAGCCGCGCGGCATCTGCAGGGAGGCGCGCTTGGCGTAAGGTCGGAGGTTCAGATAGGTCGTTTTTACAAGGGCCAGGGGTTTTTCTCAGAAATCAACGCACTGTTGCTGGGTTACGGCTTTGAGTTGCTAAATCTGGATTACGACGGCAGGGGGGTTATGAGGAGCAGGTTTACTCTGCCCGGCAGGTATGGATTTATTGCCGGCTTCGATGCCATTTGGTGTAAGAGAAAGTCATTGCTGCTTGGAGGCGCGGTACCGGGAGAGATAAGGGACAACGTCATCAGAATGGCGCTGTTTTATATGCTTAATAATGCCACGGATTGCGCTCTTGATATCCTTCTTAGCGCGGTGGACACATTGGGGTTGAGTTTCGGGCAGTATGCAGATGACCCGGTATTTCTGCATCTTATGGCTCAGGTCGGGATGTTGTTTTATCGTCTGGAGCGGATGCCATATTTTAAAAAGGGAGAACTTGACGAGACTTTCGCGCGAATATTCAATCGTGAGCCGGTGTCGCCGTTTATGCGGGAATAAAAATAGCCCTGCGATTTTTATATCTGAGATGAAAATAAAATCGTTGCCATATTAGTAACAACTATGTTATGCTTTGGAGCGGAAGATGCAAGGGGTGGTAGTTCAGCTGGTTAGAACGCCGGCCTGTCACGCCGGAGGTCGCGGGTTCGAGCCCCGTCCACCCCGCCATATAATATCGTCATATATCGATGAGTCATCCTTTTTGCAACCCTCAAAACACCGTGAACGCATTTCGGTATAAAGATACCGTAGCTGGACATTATACGAATGACGTCTCCGGTGAGAATATCAGAGAGGCAAACCAACGCAGGGTGGAAAATCATAACTTTTCCACCCTGTATCAGCCGTGTGAGGTCGCTTAATAACCTTCAAAAAAAAACATATTTAATTAGAACCCGAACATTATACGGCTTGTAAAGCCGCTATCGGTAAGCCTCGATGAGTTAGGAACGCTTGCCGTGTCCTTGAACTCATGATACCGGTATTCACCAAGTAGTTTGACATTCGCGGCAATGGTGAATTGAAGCCCTGCGACTATGTCGTACTCGTTTGGTCTTGTCCTGGTCTGACCGAAAACACCATTTATTCTCGTTGACGTATCGTCGTAGAGGTCTCCTTTAACCCAATCGTAGCGGCCGTAAATGACGGCCTTAGGAATGAACTGATAGTTTAACTGATGAAATCCACCTTGCCACGCAAATCCCTTGTCAAATCCTGTGGGATTGTTTTCGTAGACATACATGTATTGGTTTTCAAGCCATACAGGAACTCCGTAAGGTACAGCGCTAAGCGTTAAGTCCGGGCCAATCCTCCCATTACTATTGCTGGCCGCTTTCCCTGACATAATTCCGCCGTTGAAAATCGAGGCGTCGTTGCGGATACCATCATCATAGGTGTCGCTTGTGTAGAAAGCGAATACTCCGAGTGTTTGACCGTACCAGCGCATGACGTAGCGCCCGTAGAAGCCTTTAGCGTTGTTGTTGTCTGCGCTGGAGTTGCTGGCGTTTGTGATGCCAAGGTGGTACTCAAACCAAAATGTCTCCTTCTTCGCGGCATCGGAGACCTCTTTGCCCGGTACAACCATACCATAAACCTCGGCAAGTACTTGCGGTTCGCTCACCCTGAACAGGGTGTCGCTCTGGTCGCTGGTTAACATGTCATCTATCTTTTTATGGCTTAGAAGGTCCAGCGCGCGACGCTCGTAGATAGGGTATTGGTTTACTGACAGGCGCACCTTGCCAGGTGAATATGGGAGGGGGGGATGGGTTATACCAAAGAGCAGATTAACGCTGTCACGCGGTACCTCGTCTCCCAGAAGATTATTCCAGAAAAACTTCGCGACTTCGAAGGTTGGTTTTTCTGTGGAGAACCTTAAATTACTTCCCCTTGCGGTGTCATTAGCTTCGGCAGGTCCGGTAGGTGTGAACTCCCATGCCCTGGTTTCATACATCGGGAACTCTGCGAATACAGACAGATGAGGGCCGATAGGCGAAGTAAGGAAGATGCTGGCGTCTTCGAGAGCAAAACTTGACCCTGTCTGAGTGTTTGTGGTGCCGTCGGCAGCAGATCGTTTCTCTACCCGGTAATCATAGCCAACACCGGTGACAAGTGAAAGCGGCAATGTTGTCGGTATTGCAAACATGCTGCCTGCCTCAATATCTTTCGTTACTGGATCAAGGTCTTTTCCAGCGAAGGCACGGTAACCGCTGAGCTTGAATAAAGCGCCCGTCCCGTTTAGCGCCCCCCACATAGAGTGGCACACGGTACAGTCAAATCCATACCGCCGCGAGTACGACGGCACTGCCTCTGAGTCCTTCGGCATAAGAAGTAATACCGTCGAAGCTAATATAGCGGCGATAATGGTGGTCTGTACAAATTTCTTCATGGCAAACAATTTCATTCATCCTCCTTTTAAAATAGTTTATTAAAAAATGTTCCACGTCGACTGTGAAATTTATCTCATGTTATCTCAAGAATCGTGCCAATAATGGTGAAAAAATAATTATCGTGGAAAAACAAATTGTTACAGTGTGGATGATTTTGACAGGTCAGCTAAAACTGTGGAATTAAACTGTGGAATCCTTATGATTGGCCGGTTCTACAGTTCTACAATATGTCTAATCGTCTTGTTTAATGCCGTATAAACTCATTTTGTTGTAGAGTGTTTTACGGTCGATACCCAATAAACGGGCAGTTTTGGATTTATTCCATCTTGTATTTTTCAGGGTGATTTTGATTAATTGAGGCTCGTGTTCATGGTCGATGTTACCGGAGATTGCGTCTCTGAATTCTTCGGGGAGATCTTCTAAAGTTATAATTCGTTGATTGCATAAGACAAAGGCGTGTTCGATAGCGTGTTCCATTTCCCTGATATTCCCCGGCCAGAGGTAATGCAGGAATGCCTTTATTACGTCTGTCGATACGGAATTGATTTCTTTTTTGAGATCCCTGTTGAATTTTGCAAGAAAATGTTCAACCAAAAGGGGTATATCTTCTTTTCTGTCCCTTAGAGGCGGCAGATTTATTTCCACAACCCTCAGGCGATAGTAGAGGTCCTCTCTGAACTGTCCGCGTTTGATTTTTTCTTTGAGGAGCTGGTTGGTTGCCGCGATTACCCTTACGTCAACCTTAATGGTGGTAGAGTCGCCGACCTTTTCAAATTCCATCTCCTGCAGAACGCGCATGAGTTTGAGCTGCGTGCGCGTGGTGATGTCCCCGATTTCATCGAGAAAGATTGTTCCGCCGTCGGCCCTCTGAAACCTGCCGGTACGGTCACTGATTGCATCGGTAAATGCGCCTTTGACGTGGCCGAAGAGTTCGCTCTCCAGCAGATGTTCCGATATGGCGGAGCAGTTGACCTTCACAAGGGGCATGTTGCCGCGCTGCCCTCTGAAGTGTATTGCCTCTGCGATTAATTCCTTGCCGGTACCGCTTTCTCCCGTTATAAGCACAGTAGTTTTGAGGTTAGAAAGGGTTTCAATCAACGAATATATCTGCTGCATCCTTGCGCTTTGTCCTATAATGTTGTGGTATTTTTTGGGATGGCCGATTTGCCGTTCCAGTTCGGCAAGCATAGTCTCGTCCTGGATAATCATAACGCCGCCGTTAAACCGCTCATGTTCGTCCAATAATGGATATGTGGTAATGTTTACCACTTGTCCCAGCTTGAGTTTATGTTTACACTCAGCGCGGTAAATGTCGCAGGACTTTCTTGTGTCAATCGTCTCTCTGAGCGTGAAAAGGCATCTTCTGCTGCACTGGCTGGATGTCGAGCCATCATCCAGTTCGGTAGTATCTGTAAATCCACAGATCTTAGCCGCCGCGCCGTTGAACTGGATGAGGCGCATATGTTCATCCACAGTTATAATCCCGAACTTTGCGCTTCTGAAGATGGCCTCGAGGTGTGTACGGTATTTTTCCTTTTCATCGACGAGAGATTTATAGGTTAGCGCGGCATTGACAACGCGCAGAAGGGCGTCCTTTTTAACCGGTTTGGTGATGTAATCGAAGGCTCCGAGGCGGACGGCCTCCGAGGCAGTCTCTATTTCTGGATAACCTGTTATCATGATTACCAGACAAGCCTTGTTTTTAGTTTTAAATTCCCGTAAGAGGTCTATCCCCGAATGACCGCCAAGCACTATGTCGGCAATTACTATGTCGAAGTCATTGCCGTCGAATATTGTCATGGCCTCGCTATAATCTCCGGCAGCAAACACATTGATACCTGATTGCTCAAGAATATCCTTAAAGGTGTTCCTTATCCAATACTCGTCGTCAACTACCAGAATTTTTGCCATTAATTACAGCCTCCCTCTTTTGCCGCGGCAGGTAGTTCTATTGTCACACATGTATGGTACCCCTCCAAACTTTCAACAGACAGGCGGCCATTATTGTCGTTTATTATACCGTGGCTGATGCTTAGTCCCAACCCTGTTCCTTTTCCTGCGGGTTTGGTGGAAAAGAACGGCTCCTTTACCTTTTCTAAAATATTTTTGGGTATCCCCGTTCCATAATCAATGAACTTCAGCCGCAGGTGTTGAGTTTCACCGATTTTTAACTCTTGACAGGTTATCTTGAGGATTTTGTCCTTATGGCTGCCATTATATTTTTCGTTCAGTGCATAACGGCTGTTGCTTATGATGTTGAGGAAGACTTGCTGGAGTTGTTGTTTATTTGCGCATATACAGGGCAGATTATCGGGCAGGTCAACGATGAGCTTAATGCCGTCCTTTCTCATTTGTGCCTCGGCCATAGATAGTATGTCCATAAGAGGCGTACTTATATCGGTTACGATTTTTTCTGATTTGCTCTCGCGGGCAAAGGAAAGAAGGCTTCTCACTATGCCGGCGATGCGGTCTGCCTCAGTCAATATCCCATTTGAGTATTCGTGTATTTTTGTGTTCTCTGCGGTTTTGTCGACGATGAGCTGGGCACAGTTAATAATGCTGTTTATGGGATTATTGATTTCATGGGCAACGCCGGCGCTTATCTCACCAAGAGATGCAAGACGCCCGGAGGTTATAGAGTTTTGCTGCATTGTTATTTTTTCTGTAACGTCGCAGGAAATTTCGATTACGTTAATAGTTCTCCCCTCATGATTTTTAATCGGCACTGCCCGTATATCCCAAATTTCGCCATGCGGGTCAGTATGCTGATTGTCCTGAACCTCACCAGTTTTAAAACAATTTAATATATGGCAGTCAGGACAAGCAAACATACAATCTAAAAATCCTTTATAACAATATTGTTGAGTTGTCTCCGTAATATTCAGGCCGTTATTTACCGATTCTATTGTTCTTGTATTGGCCCACACAATTGTAAAGTCGGGACAAAGAAGTATTATTTTATCGGGTATCGCTTCAAAAAGAGCCGTAAGCTGTTGAGAGAGTTTTTTGCACTCTTCTTCGCTCTTTCTGGCCGTGTCTTCCATTTGTTGTTCTAATGTTATCAAATTATCGAGCTGCCGCCTACGCTCTGTGATATCCCTGATAACGCCGGTGGCACCAGTGGAATCTTTTGATTTTATTATTCCCATCGATCCAATAACCTCTTGTTTCATCGTGTCAGAGTTAACTTCGTAAATGTTGGATAGATTGATTTCACCAAAAATTTCTGCGGGGTTACTCGTATCATAATCAGTTTTCTTTTTTATGATGGAGACTTCTACGGTGTTTCCTCCTTCAGGTGTTGTGTTATTAAAGAGTCTGGGATTATTTCCAATCACTTTTTCTATTTGCTTTGGTATTTTATTTGACAAAACTCTGTCAACATGCTCGTAAGACGCCGCGATTGTACTAAAATGACGGCCAATAAGTTCCTCAGGTTCGTAGCCAAGTTTCCTGACAGCATCGTTTATATAAATAATATTTCCATCCATATCGACATTGAACACTATGTCCGGTATGGTTTCCAGAAGGTTTCTGTGTCTGTCTTCCAGGGCTTGTACTTTGAGGATTTCGTACTGGAGTCTGTTTTTTGCTTCCCAGTTAAAAATATTTAATATCTCTGTTACGGCTATGGTAATGCATACGGCAACCCCAAGTCTGAAAATTGATACTGGAATTCCTGCCGCACCTAAGAAAGAGGATTCGTTAAGCCAGTTTGCGGGAAAAAAGTTTCCTTCAGGGACAACCAATCCACCCAGAATGGAATAAAGCAGGAAGGATGCACCTAATAATAAAAAGGGTACCTTATAAACATTGGTCTTGGCCAGCATATCCTTTTCGTAACTGTAATATGAGATGAAACTATATGCGGTTAAGATTGAACCTGTAAAACCCAAAGTATATCTTGTGGCAATAGTGCCTGCCCTTAATAAATCTTGAGATGATACGCCCAATAGAAAAACAACGGCTGCAACTCCCAAAATTACCCACCAGTGGAGATATTTAGTAAGTATATTCCGGCTGGATATATATCCTTGCCGGGTAATACTAATGGTTCTTCTGCCAAACTCAAATAAAAAGGCATAGGAAGCAGTAAGACAAAACCATTGAAGCATGTCAACGCCCATGTTCCTGCCTTTTAGAATTGCCCACATGTTCAGCCATTCGTTGATCCCGTGCAATAGGCCAAACCCTGCCAAAAGCCAAAGAATACCGGCCAGCTTAAACGCGCTTCCTTCTTTGGGCTGCCTCAGGATAACTATCCCCATGATTACATAGGATGCTCCATAGAGGGAATATATAATATCTAAGTTGTTTTGAAACATAGTTCAAAAACTCCCATAGTTATTTCATCGCAATATGTTTCTAATGTGTATGTCCTTTTATCACTGTCCGACAGGCAGGTGGCGGCAATCAATTAAGATCCTGCCGGTGCAGCTTGTACACGAAGTGGCCTTTTATTGTAAAGGAATCCTTTCCCCATTCGTCCGGCAGCGGCCAAAACGGCGCCGCGTCCCTTATCGAGCTTACGGCTGCGTCGTCAAGTGACATATGCCCGGTGGTGCTCATCACATCTACTGCCTTTAGTGTCCCGTTTTTATTGATTGTAAAACTTATATTTAAGTCGCCCTGAAGTCCCCTTCTGGCTGCATCGGCCGGATAGCGCCACGCGCTTTCTATCGCCTGTTTGAGCCGCTGCATGTAGGGCGCGTATTTGATGTCCGAGGTATCGAACGATATAGAATTGCCGCTGCCTCCCTGATTAGTCGAGTTGGGCGAACTCCTGTCATGCGCTATGGAGGCCATCGCGTGTTTTCCTATTATATCTCTGTCGAAAAAACTACCAACGCCGGACGGTTTAGGCGGCGGTTGAGGCGCTTGCGAGGGTTGAGGCGGAGCCTCGGCGCTTTTAGCAGTACGCGGCTCATCATGCGGCAAAGGGATAGGCTCCTCTATGCCGCCGGTCTCCTGTGGTTTAGACGGGGTATAGACTTTTCGCTGGCGGGGAGGGGCTGTCCTTGCCTGAGGGACTGATTTCATGTGAGGTGCCTGAGGCGCTTTTGGAGGTGCCTGATGTGGCTGAACCTGAGGCTGAGGAGGCGCTTGCGGCGGCAGTTGAGGCGGCGGGGGCGCCTTTACATCGGGAGTGACAATCCTTGCCATTATCGGCTTTTCTCCAACGAGCGGTTCCTTGTGGTCCTTTATTAAATACATTAAAAGCCCAAACAACAGCACGTGAATCAGTATTGATATCGTTATATAACGGTCAAGTATCATCTCCCGCTGCCATATTTTTTAATCAGGGCAGTAAAACCTCCTATCAGGTTAATCTTTACGTCGTCCTGTGTCCACAGGCGCACCGACGCCTCACGTATGTGCGGATTGTCGTAGAGAGACACCAGGGTCTCCATTCTTGCATCGTTTTTAAGAAAATACCTCTGAAGCGCACGCATTAAAAGGTAGCGTTTTCTATATTTCTCCTGCCAGAGTTTCTTATAAAGGCCGGGTTTGTTTTTCAACACGGCAGCCACGGCAAACTCCGCCGACCTCATCGCATAATATATTCCCTCATACGTAAATGGCAGTACCATCCCTGCGGCATCCCCAACAAAATACACGCCGTTTTTATAGTACAACGACCCATCCCACACCGGTATAAAATATCCCCGGCGCTGTCCCTTCGACAAGCCGCTATCCCTTAACATTCCGTCTAAATAGCCGTCAACCTCGCCCGTGTGCTCTGACCCTGTGCCTATGGATATGCCGTCTTTGTGAGGAAATATCCATGAGTAAAATCCAGGAGGCGTTACCGACCCAAAACGAAATTCGCAGCGTCCCGATAAATCACTTTCGCTTTCTACGCTGTGAATCTCATGTGCCGTGTAAACCCGCCGGGGGAACCTGCCGAACATCTTCTTTACTATCATTGAGTTTACGCCGTCGGCCGCTATGACGTGCCGCGCCCTTATGCTGGTATCTCCCGCGGCGGTCTTTATCGTAAGTGCCGATTGTCCATTGACATGCTGAATGTCAGTAAGAGTTCCCTCCAGAAGCGCCGCGCCTTCGCTGACCGCCGCCATTCGCAGTGCCGCGTCGAACTCCTCCCTGTGGACTATGGCAAGGAATGCAGCACCGAGAGAAATATCATGCGTTTTTCCCTTTGGGGATACTATCCTTATCGCGTCAGCCCGCTTTTTAATGAGCTGCCGCGGTATGTCGAATTCCTTAAATGCCTTGGAAAGAATGCCGCCGCCGCATGGTTTTTCGTTTTTCAGGTTCCTCTCTATCAGGACGGTTTCACGTTTAGCGCGGCTTAAAAGTTTCGCGGCAGTTGCCCCGGCCGGGCCTCCGCCTATTACTGCTATATCGATTTCCAAGACTATATCATCCTCTCATAAATCATCTTCATTCCCTTAAGCCCCAAATCCGGCTCCACCACATCAACCCTTTCTAAACAGGGTTCAATCAGCGATAGATTCCCACCTGTAACGGCAATCTTAAGATTATACCCAATTTCCCTCTCTATTTCAAATATAATACGCGAGACCGCCCCCGCAGTGCCGTAAACGATGCCGGAAATTATGGCCTCGCGTGTGTCTTTTCCCAGCGCGGCTGAGGGTATGTCTAATGCGATAAGAGGAAGCGCCGCGGTCAGCTTGTTAAGAGACAGTGCCATTGTCCTAAGCCCGGGGATGATTGTACCACCCTTGAACACCCCGCCCTGTCCAACAACGCTTATCGTCGTAGCCGTGCCAAAGTCTATGACCGCCGCGGGGGCGCCGAAGTGGTGATACGCCCACGCGGCCGCCGTTATCCTGTCCGCCCCGACACGTTCGGGGTATGGCACTGAAAAACTTACGCCAGTGTTAGTGCGGTGCGATACAATGTGCGGCTCCACGTCAACATGTGGCCTCACAATCGATATAATCTGTCCTGTTAAATCGGGCACTACTGATGAAACTATGACGGCATCAACGGCAGCGGCGTTATCTCTGATAAAATCGCCGATTTTTTCGCCGGGCGAATTGCACTCAGTCATCGCAATGGAGAGTTTTCTCAACGAATTGCCATCGAACAGTCCAAGTTTAACGTTTGTATTTCCTATGTCAATGGCAAGGAGCATTCGTAACCTCACCAGTGTTGACTGTTATAGTTTCACCTGTTTTGAGCGCTATGGTTAGCGTTCCGTCCTCGTTCAGAACCTTTGCGATGCCATACTGCCCTGCAATTGAAACGTATGAGTTAATTGTCTTACTCATGGCCGTCCATTCGCTTATCACGCGCGCGGGGGCATAGGCGCGGCACACGTCAAATTCCCTTAGGATTGAGGCAATAATCTGTCCCCTGCCGTATGTTATGCCGGATTCGATGAACAGGCTCGTTGCCTTGTCCTTCAGTTCTGATGGGAATACATCAGCGTTTACGTTAATGCCGATGCCGATTACCAGCCTGATAACCTTACTACCTGAAATGATGGACTCGGAGAGAATGCCTCCTGCCTTCTTCGCGCCGATATAGACATCGTTGGGCCACTTTGGCCAGACATCCAGTCCGGTTTCCGCCCTAAGCGCCCTCGATACGGCGAGCGATGCGGCGATGTTCATTAGGGGAAGCTCAGCAGCCAGCACATCCGGCGCGGGTTTCAGGACGACGCTCATCGAGATATTCACGCCCGCAGGGGAGAACCAGTCCCTTGTGTGCCTGCCCCTGCCGCTGTGTTGGGCGTCGGCTATGATTACCGTCTCTGAGGGGAAGTCCACAGTCTTTGCCGCGTCGTTTGTCGAGTTAATGTTTGCGTAATAAACAAAGCGGTATGGGGCGTGAGCCGTTTGATAAAATATAGAAAACTCCCTCAGAGGTTTAAAATCCTCCGGCACGGTTTCGTCATAAATATCGCATTGAGGTTGGAGGGAATTCATCGAGCGGGCGGAGGGTCTCTTTTCTCAGGCCATTTGCAAATATTATAAATATCACATTTATTGCAGAGGGGTTTTTTGGCCTGACATATCTCACGTCCGAAGAGAACCAGGCCAAAGGAAACCGTAATCCACTTATCTTTATCAAAAATGCCGCAGAGGGCGAATTCGATCTTCTCGGGGTCCTTAATATTTACAAGGCCAAGCCGGTTTGAAATTCTAAGCACATGCGTGTCAACGGCAATTGCCGGCACACCGAATGCGGCCGCAAGGACAACGCTTGCCGTCTTGCGCCCCACGCCGGGAAGCATAACCAGCTCCTCCATCGTAGAGGGCACCTGACCGTTAAAATCTGTTAGTATCGCCTGCGCCGCGCCGATTATCTGCTTCGTCTTATTCTTATAAAATCCGGTGGATTTAATCTCCTCTTCGAAGACCGTGGGGTTGGCCGCGGCATAGTCTTCGACAGTCTTATAGTGTTCGAACAGAGTCTTAACGACGATGTTGACGCGTTTGTCGGTGCACTGGGCGGAGAGGATTGTTGCCGCAAGCAGTTCAAAGGGATTGCTGAAATGCAGTGCCGTCTTAGGCTCAGGGTATCTGTGCTCAAGATACGCCGCGACAGCGTCTATCTCTGCTTTATTGAGTTTACATGTGCCGGTTTTCATTTTAGTTAATTTATTTAGTGCTGCGGTAATATAACCGGTTCTATTTTAGGGCCTGAAGCGTTCAGGCGTCTAATCTCAGCGGCAAATCTCGCAGCGTCTTTTTTCGTGCCGACAATATCGCCATAGTGCATCGGGACGGCGAATTTTGGGGCAATATCACAGGCCGCCTGTGCCGCCTCATCAGCCGTCATAACATACACGCCGCTCACTGGAAGGAATGCCGCGTAGATGTCCTTAATGGACTTCATCTCAACGATATGGTCGGTATCGCCGGCGAGATAGTATCTCTTACTATCAAGCGTAAAGATATATCCAACCCAGCCGTTTGATTTTGGATGAAAGTTTTTGTTCGTGTTGTAAGCGGGGACGGCCTCGATTTCGACGCCAGCGGCTGTAAACTTATCCCCCGGAGCGGTGATCTTGATATTACCTTTCAGCTTAGCGGCGCAGTCTTTGGGGGCAACGATAACGGTCTTATCGCCAGAGACTTTCGCAACATCATCAGGTGAGCAGTGGTCATAGTGGCTATGGGTAATCAGGATAAGGTCAGCCGTATCCAGCTTTTTTATCTTATACGGGTCAGTATAGACGACCATTTCGCCGGTAATCTTAAAGGTATCATGACCAAACCATGTGATATTCTCAAGCATATGGTTACCTCCTTACATACATGATAGTATATCACAATCTGGATAGAAAAGCAGTATGCCGAAATTTCCCCGCAGTCTATGTTTCATGTCAACAGGCTGATGCGTGTTCCTTATGACGAATAAATCATAATATTGGATAATGCCGGATAACTGTAATCCCTGCTATCTCAGAATTTAATGGTAACCGTTCACGCATAAAAAATGACACATACAAAAAAAGTTGTTGACAAAAGCAAATATAGATTGTATAACTATACAAATGAAGGGAATGGAGCAAATAACTGATAAGAATAAAGAGCTTACAGAG
>JADFYO010000003.1:0-27644 GCA_015233015.1 Nitrospirota bacterium
TGGAGATAATATAAGTGTTAAGATAGAATTAATAGGACCGATAGCGATGGAGAAGGAACTGCGCTTTGCCATAAGAGAAGGCGGAAGAACGGTTGGTGCCGGCGTCGTTACGGAAGTGTTGGAGTAGAGGAAGATGAGAGATATAATTTTACTACAGTGTAAGGAATGTAAGAACAGGAACTATTCGACAAGGAAGAACAAGAAGAATACGACCGAGAAGTTGAATCTGAAAAAATACTGTAAGTTCGACAAGCGCCATACTGAGCACAAAGAGGTGAAGGCATAAAGGAGACAGCGGCCTGAATGATCACATCGCGGGCGGAGTACGCACAGAGGAAGGCCAGTAGCTCTAACGGCAGAGCGTCGGACTCCAAATCCGGGGGTTGGGGGTTCAAATCCCTCCTGGCCTGCCAGCATTTATATAAATATTAAAGGGCTATAAAATTAAAGGGCTATAAAAAGGATGATTAATGGTTGAGAAGATTAAGATATTTTTTAAGGAAGTAAAGTTGGAAACAAAGAAAGTCGCCTTTCCGTCAAGGGATGAGCTTATTGGCTCGACCTGGGTAGTGATAATTTTCACGGTGGTGCTTTCGATGTTTTTGGGTATTGTCGATATGGGATTGTCAAGACTAATACAATCGATGATAAGATAGGCTGCATAAGCGGCCTTCCGATAAGATTAAAGTTGCAGAGGTGAGAACTTAAGGTAAAGATATGGAAAAGAGATGGTATGTAGTGCACACGTATTCAGGGTATGAGGACAAGGTAAAACACGGTATTGAAGAGAAGGTTTTGCAGGTAAAACTGGACGATAGAATATCGAGGGTATTGATCCCAACAGAAAAGATAGTTGAGATAAAGAGGGGAAAGAAGACCGAGACAGACAGGAAGTTTTACCCCGGCTATATACTGGTAGAGATGGCGATGTCCGATGAGACGTGGCATCTGGTGAAAAACATCCCCCGCGTTACGGGCTTCGTAGGAGGTACGCATCCTGTGCCGCTGCCTGACGATGAGGTCGAAATAATACTTCAACAGCAGGAAAAGGGAACAGGTCAGGAAGTAAAGATGCAGTACTCCAAGGGAGAGGCCGTGCGCATTACAGACGGGCCGTTTTCGAACTTTAACGGGTATGTCGACGAAGTTGACTTTGACCACGGCAGGCTGAAGGTAATGGTGAGTATATTCGGCAGGCAGACGCCGGTTGAGCTGAGTTTCTACCAGGTGGAAAGAACATAGATAACTATAGGAGGACGTACAGATGGCCAAGGAAGTGACCGCAATGGTCAAGATACAATTGTCGGCAGGAAAGGCGAACCCTGCGCCGCCGGTGGGCCCGGCCCTCGGTCCGCACGGTATCAATATAATGGATTTTTGCAAACAGTTCAACGCAAAGACCGCGCCAATGGGCGAAACAATCGTGCCAGTAGTGTTGACGATATACAAGGACAGAAGTTTTACGTTTATACTGAAAACTCCGCCGGCGGCAGAACTGCTGAAAAAGGCGGCCGGTGTAATTAAAGGCTCAAACGTGCCGAATAAGGAAAAGGTCGGCAAGGTGACCAGCGTACAGGTACAAGAAATAGCGAAGACAAAGATGCCAGACCTCAACGCATACGATATTGACGAGGCCGTCAGAATAATAAGCGGCACTGCCAAAAGTATGGGCATTGACGTAGTGGATTAACAGAAGGATTTCGGAAGGAGACTATAGCATATGGGCAAGAAATACGACGAGGCGGTTAAGAAGGTTGATAAGCTGAAAGAGTACTCCATAGAGGAGGCCATTGCGTTATTAAAGGAAATATCGTTTGTGAAGTATGACCAGTCAATAGACATCGCCCTTAATCTTGGGGTTGACCCGAGGAAATCCGACCAGATGGTCAGGGGTTTTGTCGTGCTGCCATTCGGGACAGGCAAGACGGTGCGTGTGCTGGTGTTTGCAAAGGGCGAGAAGGAAAAAGAGGCCCGCGACGCAGGTGCCGACTTTGTGGGCGCCGAGGACATGATAGAAAAGATTCAAAAGGGATGGCTGGATTTCGACAAGGCCGTGGCAACGCCCGATTTGATGGGCGCGGTAGGTAAGCTTGGAAAGCTGCTTGGCCCAAGGGGGCTTATGCCAAACCCTAAGACCGGCACAGTTACATTCGATATAGCCAAAGCGGTAAAGGAGATAAAGGCGGGAAAGGTGGACTACAGGGTTGAAAAGGCCGGCATCATCCACATGCCCGTAGGGAAACTCTCTTTCGAGCCTGCAAGTATAGCGGACAACGTCAAAACGGCCCTTGATTCGATAATAAAGGCAAAGCCGTCTGCAAGCCGCGGGAAATATCTGAGAAGGCTTGTAATATCTTCTACGATGGGGCCGGGGCTTAGGGTAGATTTAAGTTCGGTAACCGCGGTAAAAATATAACAAAAACGTAGTGATGTCAAAACGGTCAGAGACGACAGGTACGACAAGTATAATCGGCCAGACCAGGCCGGCCTGTTCAGACGGTCAACAGTGGAGTGAAAACGCCACACCGCTGCCGGGGTTCCCGGCATGAACCCGTCTAAGTCCCCGTCTCAGATCATGTGTAACGATAAGAGGAAACGCGTTGAAATCGGACTGAAGGCCGATAAACTCAGGTGAAAGGGTGGGCATAAAGTATGGGTATAATGATTACTCAATATGAAAAAATCGACGTGAAAGGGACGTGATATGAACAAAAAGGAAAAAGAAGCGGTAGTAGCGGACTTAAACGAAAAGTTCGCCAGGGCGAAGGCCGTAGTGTTGACCGACTATAAGGGCATGTCGGTTGCGGAACTCTCTGCCCTGAGAGTTAATTTGAGAGGCTCAAAGGTTGAGTACAAGGTAGTGAAAAACACTCTGGCTACGATAGCGGCCAAGGGCACACCGGTGGAGACAGACAAGGATGTGTTCACAGGAACCGTAGGGGTAGCCATTGGGTATGACGACCCGGCCCTGGTTCCCAAGAAGGTGTTTGAGACAGCCAAGGTCAAGGATGCAAAGCTAAAGGTGCTTGGCGGGTTTGTAGAGGGCAGGCTGTATAATGCGGTGGACTTAAAGAAGATTGCCGACCTCCCGCCTAAAGAGGTTCTGCTTGCACAGATGGCAGGGTGTTTTAGCGCACCGATGGGCAAAATGGCTGGACTTCTCAACGCCACGATAAGCAAGATGGTAAACGCGCTTCACGCGTTAAAAGAAAAGAAATCGGCATAAAAATTGCGTAAACTAAACTAAAGGAGGCAGCACAATGTCAGAGATTACAAAAGAGCAGGTCTTTCAGTTTTTCGATAACATGACGATATTACAGATGTCGGAGTTCATCAAGGAGTTTGAGGAAAGGTATGGAGTAACGGCGCAGTCGGCGGTAGCGGTAGCGGCAGCCCCGGCGGCGGCAGCGGCAGAGCCGGTGGAAGAGAAAACCAGCTTCGACGCCGTATTGACAGTAGTCGGCGATAAGAAGATCCAGGTCATAAAGGTAGTCAGGGAGTTAACGTCACTTGGCCTGAAGGAAGCCAAAGAGCTGGTCGATACCGCTCCTAAGGAAGTCAAAACCGGAGTAACTAAGGAAGAGGCTGAAAACATCAAGGCCAAACTCGAAGAACAGGGAGCTAAAGTAGAGATTAAATAGTTTGCCCCCAGTGCCGGCCCGGTGCTTGCCCGGTTCAGGCAAGCGCTTTAATGTTACGAACAACCCGCTTCTGCTTTTGGCAGAAGCCAGAAGGGTTCTTAAACAGAATTCCCATAATCAAGGAGTAACATGGCAAGGGTAATGAGAGAGAGACTGAACCTCGGCAAGATGGCAAAGGTGCTCGAGGTTCCATACCTTATAGAGATCCAGAGCAAGTCCTATGAAGTGTTTCTGCAAAAAGATATTTTACCGGAAAAGCGCAGAAACTTTGGCCTCGAAGCGGCATTCCGGAGCGTATTCCCAATAGTGGATTACAACGAGACCGCCTCGATAGACTATTTGGGCTACAGCATTATTGAGCCTAAATACCGCGACAGGGAGTGTATCCACAAGGGCCTTACCTTCTCGGCTCCTGTGAAGATCAAGGTCAGGCTTAATCTTTGGGACAGCGGCGAAGACGGCAAGAAGCAGCTTCGAGAGTCCAGAGAAGAAGAGGTTTACATAGGTGAAATCCCCCTGATGACAGATACCGGGTCATTTATCATCAACGGTATAGAGCGTGTAATCGTCAGCCAGCTGCACCGCTCACCGGGCGTGTTTTTCAGCACCGACAAGACCAAAACACACACCAGCGGACGGCTGCTCTACACGGCGCGCGTAATCCCGTCGAGAGGCTCATGGCTGGACTTTGAGTTCGACACAAAGGATATTCTCTACGTCCGCATAGACAGAAGAAAGAAGCTCCCCTCTACGATTGTCCTGAAGGCCCTCGGTAAGACCAACGAGGACCTCTTAAACACCTTTTATCAGGTAGAGGAGATAAAGATTTATGACAAAAACATATTCGCACGCAAACTTTCCGGCATTCTGTCGGGAACAAAGTCCTCAACTCCTGTAAAAGATCCCAAGACAGGCGAAGCGATTATCAAAGAAGGGGCGAAAATTACAAAGGCGGCCATTAAGAGACTTCAAACCGCCGGAGTTAAGGAGATCCCCATTCTTCGCGAGGACATAGTGGACAGGATAAGCCTCCACGATGTTGTTGACCCGGACACGGGCGAGATTATCGTAGAAGGCAACGAGATAATCACAGAGGAGATACTCAGCAGGATATTGTCCGCAAAAATAGACACACTAGGACTGCTGTTCATCGATAATGTCAGGTTCCTGCCGTCACTCAGAGATACCCTCCTGATAGACAAGGTTACCACTAAAGAAGAGGCCCTCATCGAGATTTACAAAAAGATGAGGCCGGGCGAACCGCCAACTCCAGAGGCCGCTAAGGCGCTGTTTGACGGCCTGTTCTTCGACGAAAAACGCTATGACCTGTCTCCCGTGGGAAGGCTCAAGGTAAACAAGAGGCTTGGACTTAACATCCCAATGGATAAGACCGTGCTGACGGAAGTCGATTTAGTGGAGATAATAAAATATCTGCTTGGGCTTCGCACCGGTCAGGGCGAGGTGGACGACATAGATCATCTGGGCAACCGCCGCATAAGAAGTGTGGGCGAACTCCTTGAAAACCAGTTCCGCATTGGACTAATCAGAATGGAACGCGCTATCAAGGAAAAGATGATGATAATAGAGATGAACGACATAATGCCTCACGATATAATCAACGCCAAGCCTGTAATGGCGGCGGTGAAGGAGTTTTTTGGGTCGAGCCAGTTGAGCCAGTTTATGGACCAGACAAACCCGCTGTCTGAGATAACGCACAAGAGGAGGCTCTCTGCCCTCGGACCTGGCGGCCTAACCCGCGACCGCGTGGGATTTGAGGTGCGCGACGTTCACCCTACACACTACGGGCGTATTTGCCCGATAGAAACGCCGGAAGGCCCGAATATAGGTCTCATAACCTCACTGGCGTCATTCGCGAGGGTAAACGAATACGGATTCCTCGAAGCGCCATACAGAAAGGTGGTAAACACCACTGTGACCGATGAGATATTATTCCTGACGGCCATCGACGCTGAGAAATGCGTCATAGCCGAGGCAACCACACCAACAGATAGTGACAACCGGCTGATAGGCAACGCCATCTCGGCGAGATTAGGCAGCGATATTAAGATTGTCCCGCCGGGGGATATCCAGTACATGGACGTATCGCCAAAACAGATTGTAGGCGTGTCCGCGTCGTTGATCCCGTTTCTGGAAAACGACGACGCCAACCGCGCGCTCATGGGTTCCAACATGCAGAGGCAGGCAGTGCCGCTGATACAACCAAACGCCCCGATTGTCGGCACCGGAATGGAAATGGTGGCGGCAAGGGATTCAGGGGCTGCGATATTGGCCAAACGCGGAGGGACTATTGAAACTCTGGACTCAAACCGCATTGTGGTAAGGGTGGAAGACCAGGGTGGCGTGGATATTTATAATCTGGTGAAGTTCGCGCGCTCCAATCAGGCAACCTGCGTAAATCAAAGGCCGATAGTGGATTTCGGATTGAAAGTCGAGGCCGGCGATGTCATAGCAGACGGACCGTCAACTGAGCTGGGAGAGCTTGCCCTTGGAAGAAGTGTGCTGGTGGCATTTATGCCCTGGGGTGGATATAACTTTGAGGACGCTATTTTATTAAGTGAAAAACTTGTAAGGGAAGACGTCTTTACATCGATACACATAGAGGAATTCGATGTAGAGGCAAGAGAGACAAAGCTCGGCCCTGAGGAGATAACCCGCGATATACCTAACGTTGGAGAGGAGGCGCTGGCAAGTCTTGACGACAGCGGCATCATCTTCATAGGCTCGGAGGTAAAGCCCGGCGACATACTAGTGGGGAAAATAACCCCCAAGGGCGAGACGCAGCTGACGCCGGAGGAGAAACTCCTGCGCGCAATATTTGGCGAAAAGGCTGAAGAGGTGAAAGAGAGCTGTCTCTATGTACCGCCCGGCGTTAAGGGTGTCGTTGTAGATGTAAAGGTATTTACCCGCAGGGGAATTAAAAAGGATTCACGCGCAAAGGCCCTTGAGGACGACGAGATAAAAGGTCTTCAGCGGGATGTGGAAGAAGAAACGCGAATCGTATCGGACGAGATGTTCAACCGTGTAAGAAGGCTCTTAACCGGCAAGACAGCCGCCGAGGACGCAAGAAAGGACTCTGCCGCGAAGGAGCTGGTCTGCAGGGCAGGCGATGTGCTTACGCCGGAGACATTGGCGGCAATGACCGACAGGAGAGTGAGCCGGCTGAAGATAACCGATCCCGATACACAGCAGCAAATCGAGGATTACATTAAGACAACAAGGGATTACCTGAAACAGCTTCAAAACAAGTATGACGAGAGAATAGAGAGGCTGAAAAAAGGGGATGAACTGCCCCCCGGCGTCAATAAGCTCGTAAAGGTCTATATTGCGATGAAGAGGAAGATACAGGTTGGAGACAAAATGGCCGGAAGGCACGGGAATAAGGGCGTAGTTGCGATGGTTCTGCCTGAAGACGACATGCCCTATCTGCCAGACGGCACACCTGTGGAAATAGTGTTAAATCCTCTGGGCGTACCATCGAGAATGAACGTCGGGCAGATACTCGAGACCCATCTTGGATACGCGGCAAAGGCCCTTGGAGTTTACGTGGCAACACCGGTCTTTGAAGGGGCAAAGGAAAACGATATAAAAGAGCTTCTGAAAAAGGCGGGCCTGGCCGAAACCGGACAGTCGATACTCTTAGACGGCAAGACAGGAGAGGCATTTGAGCGGCCTGTAACCGTGGGCTATATGTATATGCTCAAGCTCCACCATCTGGTCGAGGATAAGATACACGCGCGCTCGATAGGGCCGTATTCGCTGGTAACACAGCAGCCGCTTGGCGGCAAGGCGCAGTTTGGCGGACAGAGGCTTGGTGAGATGGAAGTCTGGGCGCTTGAAGCCTACGGGGCGTCATATACGCTACAGGAGTATTTGACGGTAAAAAGTGATGACGTTGTCGGGCGCGCCAAGATGTACGAGGCGATAGTCAAAGGAGACGCGACACTAGACCCTGGTGTGCCGGAGTCGTTTCATGTCCTGATAAAAGAACTCCAAAGTCTCTGCCTGGATGTGGAGCTTTTGGAGAAAAAAAAATAGAGGGGGAGAACACTCTTGAGTGAAATCGTATATAGTATGTATCAGATTCCAAAGACTCAAAAGGACTTCGACGCCATAAGGATAAAACTTGCGTCTGCCGAGCGAATAAGGGAATGGTCGTTCGGAGAGGTGAAAAAGCCTGAGACGATAAACTACAGGACGTTCAAGCCTGAGAAAGACGGCCTTTTCTGCGCAAAAATCTTCGGTCCTGTAAAGGACTGGGAGTGCATTTGCGGCAAATACAAGAGGATGAAACACAGGGGCGTCGTGTGCGATAAGTGCGGCGTGGAGGTAATACATGCCAAGGTAAGAAGGGAACGTCTGGCGCATATAGAGCTTTGTACGCCGGTTGCTCACATATGGTTTCTCAAGGGCGTGCCGAGCAGGATTGGAATGCTGCTCGATATGACGATGAAAAATCTCGAAAAGGTTCTCTACTTTGAGAGTTATGTGGTCGTTGACCCTGGAGACACGTCCCTGAAGGATAAACAGGTGCTCACCGAAGACGAATATAAGAAATATTCCCTTGAGTTTGGTTCGCGATTTAAAGGCGGCATGGGGGCAGAGGCAATAAGGGAGCTGTTGAGGAAGGTTGACCTTGACTGGCTGTCGGTTGATTTAAAGACGAGGATCGAGGAAACCGGCGCCATAGGAGTAAAGAAGCGCCTGACTAAAAGGCTCAAGATAGTTGAGGCATTCAGGATATCGAAAAATCAGCCCGAATGGATGATTCTCGATGTAATCCCCGTACTTCCACCGGATTTGAGGCCGCTTGTTCCGCTTCAGGGCGGGCGTTTCGCAACGTCTGACCTTAATGACCTCTACCGCCGCGTCATCAACCGCAATAACAGATTAAAGCGGCTTATTGAGCTGAAGGCCCCAAGCGTCATCGTGAAAAACGAAAAGCGAATGCTGCAGGAGGCCGTTGATTCGCTCTTCGATAACACAAAAGGGGCAAAGCTGCCAAAGAGTTCAACGAAGCGCTCGTTGAAGTCCCTCAGCGATATGATAAAGGGCAAGCAGGGGCGTTTCAGGCAAAACCTGCTTGGCAAGCGCGTGGATTACTCAGGCCGTTCGGTCATAGTTGTAGGCCCTGAGCTGAAACTACACCAGTGCGGCCTGCCTAAGCTGATGGCGCTGGAGCTGTTTAAACCGTTTATATTCAATAAATTAGAGGAAAAGGGCTATGTGACGACGATAAAGCAGGCGAAGAAATTCGTCGAAATGGAGCGGGATGAGGTCTGGGACGCCCTCGAAGAGGTCATCCAGGAACATCCGGTGCTGCTAAACAGGGCGCCGACGCTGCACAGGCTTGGCATTCAGGCATTTGACCCAATCCTTATCGAGGGCAAGGCGATAAAACTCCACCCGCTGGTGTGTACGGCCTATAATGCCGACTTTGACGGTGACCAGATGGCAGTTCATGTCCCGTTGTCCGTAGAGGCACAGGTTGAGGCGCGCGTGTTGATGATGTCGATAAACAACCTCCTGTCCCCTGCAAGCGGAAAGCCGATAGTGCTTCCAACGCAGGACATGGTACTGGGGATTTACTATCTGACAAAGGAAAAGGCAGGCTCAAAGGGCGAGGGGAAGGTTTTCTCATCCCTTGAAGAGGTGCGTATAGCCTATGACAGCGGTGCCGTTGTCGAGCACGCGAAGATAAAGGTCGATATAGACGGCACACACGTCAATACGACAGTCGGCAGGGTGTTGTTTTATGAAATCGTGCCGAAAGACGTGCCGTTTGCAGAAATAAACAAGGTGCAGACTAAAAAAGAGGTTCAAAAGGTAATCGACTATGCCCATAAATACGCCGGAAGGCGTAAGACGGTCATGTTCTTAGACGAACTCAAGAATCTGGGGTTTCACTACGCGACGAAATCCGGCATATCGATATGTATAACCGACATGCACATACCGTCGAACAAGGCAGAGATCCTGAAAGAGGCTGAGCGTGAAGTCATGGAGGTATATAAGCAGTACTCCGACGGCCTGATAACGCAGGGTGAGAGGTACAATAAGGTCATCGACATCTGGGCAACCGTAACGGAAAAGGTGGCCGAGTTCATGATGGCAGAGTTGGGGGCCGAAGACGGCAAGACGCTGACGAAAGAGGATATAGAGAGAAATCGGGCATTTAACAGTGTGTTTATGATGGCCGACTCCGGGGCCAGAGGCTCTGCGGCACAGATAAGACAGCTTGCCGGTATGCGTGGACTGATGGCAAAACCATCGGGTGAGATAATCGAAACCCCTATAACGGCAAACTTCCGTGAGGGCCTCTCCCCGCTTCAGTACTTTGTTTCCACGCACGGCGCACGAAAGGGCCTTGCCGATACGGCGCTAAAGACGGCTAACTCCGGTTATCTGACCAGAAGGCTTGTCGATGTTGCCCAGGACGTAATAATCACGGAGATAGACTGCGGCACAGAGGACGGCATCATGATCACGTCCCTGATTGAAGGCGGCGAGATAATCCAGCCTATAGAAGAGAGGCTTCTTGGCAGACTTCCGGCTGAGGATATAAAGGACCCTGTAACACAAGAGATAATATGGCCGCGAAACGTGGAGATAGACGAAGAGGCGGTCACAAAAATCGTGGAGGCAGGCGTTGACAGGGTAAAAATACGCTCCGTGCTGACGTGCCAGACAAAGTTTGGCATATGCGGCAATTGCTATGGACGCGACCTCGCCAGAAACACAAAAATAGAAATTGGCGAGGCTGTGGGTATCATAGCCGCCCAGTCCATAGGCGAGCCTGGTACGCAGCTTACCATGAGGACATTCCATATCGGTGGAGCGGCAACGAAGGTAATTGAGCAGGCCGTGCTTTCTGCTAAACACTCCGGGCTGATTAAATTTATCGATTTGAACTATGTGACAAACCGTGAGGGGCTGCTTGTTGTCATGAACAGAAACGCCTTTGTGGCCGTAGCCGATGAGACAGGAAGAGAACGGGAGAAACATAACCTGGTCTATGGGGCGCGTCTCATGGTGAAAGAGGATGACAAGGTAATCATAGGGCAAAAGATAGCCGAGTGGGACCCGTACTCAACGCCGATTCTAACGGAAGTAGGAGGGCGTGTTGCGTGGGGCGATGTCGATGAGGGTGTAACTGTAAAAGAACAGGTCGATGAGATAACGGGGCTTTCGCATAAGCTGATAATAGATTACCCGACGCATCTGAACCTGAGGCCGAGAATATCTATTAAAGATGAGCATGGCAAGTCAACGCTTAAACTTCCCGGCACGTCAATCCCTGCGCGATATAATCTTCCGGCGGGCGCAAATATCCTCGTCGAGAGAAACGACATGGTAGCACCGGGCGATATATTGGCAAAGATACCGAGGGAAACGATAAAGACGAAGGATATAACCGGTGGTCTTCCCCGCGTGGCCGAGCTGTTTGAGGCACGTAAACCAAAAGAACCCACGCTCGTGTCCGAAATTGACGGCACAGTGGAGCTTGTCTCAACCCAAAAGGGTGTGAGAATGGTGAAGGTGCGCGGCGGTGACATCACAAAGGAATATACCATTCCCAAGGGTAAACACGTTACAGTTCACGACGGCGACTGGGTGAAGGCCGGCGAGGCGTTAATGGATGGGGCGGTCAATCCGCACGACATACTGGACATCTTAGGGCCGACGGAATTGCAGCGCTATCTGGTTGACGAGGTGCAGAAGGTTTACAGACTGCAGGGCGTTGCCATAAACGACAAACACATCGAGATAATTATACGCCAGATGATGAGAAAGGTAAACGTAGAAGACACTGGAAGCACTGAGTTCATGATCGGCGAGCATGTTGACCGTATGCACTTTCAGGAGGTTAACGAGGCGGTGATGGCGGAAGGAGGAAGGCCGGCGACGGCGAAGCCCCTCCTGCTTGGCATAACGAAGGCGTCTCTGACGACATACAGCTGGGTCTCTGCGGCGTCATTTCAGGAGACAACAAGGGTGCTGACCGACGCTGCCCTAAGCGGGGCAATCGACGAGCTGCATGGCCTGAAGGAAAACGTCATCATGGGTAAGATAATACCCTGTGGAACCGGCATGGATAAGTTTATCAATACGTTTGTGAAACGAGAGGCTGCTGCTGAGGAACGTGTTGAAGAAGAGGTTGCCGAATAATAACTCACATAAACAAGGCAGGGGAGCATCCGCGCCCCTGCCTATACTCCAATGAAGCTGCAACCGCAAAACAATCTGAGAAAAAAAATACTGGTCCTCGCTGTCCTTCTATTATTAGTAGTGTCAATGGGCACGGGCGGCTACATGGTCACAGAGGGATGGAACGCCTTCGATTCGTTTTATATGGTGGTGATAACGCTGGCCACGATAGGTTATCAGGAGGTTCATCCCTTGTCGGTTTCGGGAAGGGCATTTACGATAGTTCTAATAATATTTGGCGTTGGTGTCATAGCATATACTGTAAACACTGGTATGAGGATAGTGCTTGAAGGAGAATTACAGGAGGTACTTGGGAGGAGGAAGATGGAAAAAAAGATCAAGGCGATGAAAGACCATTATATAATATGCGGCTATGGAAGAATGGGGCGGATTATCTGCGGTGAGCTGCGCTCAAACAGAGTACCGTTTCTTGTGATAGAAAAAGAACGTTCCGAGGAGGATATGGAACATGCTGAGCTTTTTATTATAGGAGACGCCACACGAGACGAAGTATTAATTGAAGCCGGAATTGATCGAGCCAGCGGGTTGATTTCAGTGTTAGCGTCGGATGCCCAGAATTTGTTCGTAGTTTTAAGCGCGAGGGGATTGAACCCGACGCTGAAGATAGTGGCAAGGGCGGGTGAGGAAAGCACCGAATCGAAACTAATAAGGGCCGGTGCGGACCGCGTCGTCTCGCCGTATCATATCGGGGGCTTAAAGATGGCCCAGACGATTTTAAAGCCGGCGGTTGTAGATTTCCTTGAGTTTGCCACAAAAAGCGGCAATATTGAGCTTCAGATGGAGGAGCTGAAGGTAACCGAAGGCTCGGAGTTTGCAAATCAGTCGCTGAGCGATTTAGGGATTGGCCGCAAGTACGGTGTAATCATTGTGGCCTTTAAACGAGCCGACGGTGAAATGCGTTTTAATCCCACACATAAGACGATTGTAAAAGCGGGCGATTGCCTGATAGCCCTAGGTGAGGTCAGCAAACTAAGGGAAGTTGAGAAGATATTTAAGAAATAGTACGGCGGACTCTATATTTTTAAGAAAATGTTATAATCATCGAAAACGAAGACGACACTTTTTATAGACGCTAAAGAGGGAAGACTAATGAGCGCAACTATACCTGAGCTGCCTGAAATACGGGTTTATGTTTCATCAACTTCTAATGACTTGAAAGAATATCGTGCCTTGGTAATTGCCGCACTAAGGAAAATGGAAATGATAGCGGTATGTATGGAAGATTATGTAGCCCAGAGCAAATTGCCTGTTAAGAAATGTCTTGAAGATGTAGGCAAATGCGATATTTATGTTGGTTTTTTTGCAAGGCGTTACGGCTTCATTCCCGATGGTTATAACAAATCAATTACTGAACTCGAATACAGGAAAGCTGTTGATTCAGGTATTCCAACGTTGACTTTTTTGCTTAATGAAAACGTAAGCTGGCCTGACGAATACTGCGACGCTGGTGAAAATAAATTACGCATTGATGCCTTGAGAAAGCACCTCATGGACTCGTATATAGTCAGCTGGTTTACTAACTCCCAGGAACTTGTAACTGAAACGATGGCCGCGGTTAGCATTACGCGAAACATGAGATAACGATAAACCGTATGGCAAAGGTTCAGGAAGAACTATATAAGCGTTTGGCTGAGGCTGAGACACCTCAACAGAGGGCTTCTGTTGAGCAGGCTGTGGCCGATGAGCGAGAGGCTGAGCGGCAGAAGTCGCTGCGTGCCCAACAAGTCAAACGTGAACCAATCCCTGTACCGCTGCCAAAACTACGCGGGCTGTTTGTTGACCGCGAAGCAGAACAGGACACTCTACGTCACTGCCTTCGTCAAGCTGACAATCAAATTGTTGTGATCATAGCCCCGGCAGGCTTTGGCAAGACCGAACTGACAACAAAGGTGCTTCAAGATATAGCGCCATTCAATAACATTGCAACCGACTATGTCCAGGGGATAATGTATATAAGATGCGCTAAGGGAGCTATTACTCTGGGTAACATATTCACATGGGCCGGCAGGATAACGGGTGAAAGCGATAAGTTTGTGGGAGTTTACGCAAACAAAGACCATACGCTTCCCATGAAATTGGATTTTTTCTTCAAAGAACTCAGCAAGATTGGCAGCACATGGCTTGTTATGGACAATTTTGAAGATATGCTAGACCCTGACGATGACACTATAATAGATGCCGAACTTAGGGAGTTTCTGGAAACCGCCGCGGCTATAGAGCATAAAGTCAGGTTAATCATAACAAGCCGCACAGTGCCAAAGTTCAAGGGAAGCCGGAATATAAAAAGGATTGACCTGAGTGCCGGGCTTCCCGAAGATTATGCGATCAGATATCTTAGGGAGGAAGGGGCTGAATACGGACTTGGCGGTGAGACTGAAGAGACTTTACGTAGTTTCGTGACGCGGGTTCACGGCATCCCTATGGCTCTTGTATCGGTGCTTGGATATCTTGAAGGTCATCGTGCCAAAAAGCTCAACGAGCTTCTTGAGGATAAAAGTTTATTCATGAGTTTTGACAGGCACGATTACAAAGAAGGACTAAAAAGTCTTCTTTTGCAGCAAATCAAGGGCGTGTCTCTGGAGACCAGGCTTGTTTTATCTGTGTTGTCGATATTTTCAGGACCTGCATCGTTTGCCAGCATTCACTACCTGCTGCAGGGCGTAGAATCAGATGAATTCGACGCTATCCTCACCCGTCTTGAAAAGAACCGCCTCACAACCCGTAACGGCGGTAATTATGACATGCATCCTTTCATAAGGTCATTCGTCTATGAAATGATTCCTGAGAATGAACCCGCGGGTGATAGAAAAGGCAGTGATAGAGAAGCCGTCCTCACCCGTTCGGAGCTTCATAAAAAAGCGGCAGAGTTCTTTGAAAAGCTACGAAAACCTGAAACAGAATGGAAAACCATCGCAGACCTGGATCCACAGTTGCAGGAGATACACCATCTGATGCGCGCCGGGCATTATGAAGAGGCAGTAAAAGTGTTAAATATCATAGATTTCGATTACCTGCAACTCTGGGGAAATTATAGAATCTCGATCGAATTACGCGAACTATTTACTGGGAAATTGAAAGACACATATCTCGCAAATGGTAACACCGGCAGCCTTGGTTGGTTATATCTGCAGATAAGCCGAATGCGTGAATCTCTCCTTTGCCTGGAACAAGCGCTACGAGTCGCCAAAGAGAGCAGGGACAGACGCAATGAAGGAGCGTGGCTTGGTAACCTTGGTAGGGCTTATTCGGTACTCGGAGACACTGGCGAGGCAATTGAACATTATGAACAGGCTTTAGCAATTGCCAAAGAGATTGGGGACAGATGCAATGAAGGAATTTCACTTGGTAGCCTTGGCAATGCTTATTCGACACTCGGCGAAACTGATAAGGCAATAGAATACTTTGAGCAGGCTTTAGATATTGCCAGAGAGACTGGGGACAGACGAAGTGAAAGAGGTTGGCTTGGTAACCTTGGCAAGGCTTATAAGAAACTTGGCGAAACTGACAAGGCAACAGAATACTTTGAGCAGGCCTCGACGATCAAAAGAGAGCTTGGGGAGTAATTTTATAAGTCTGTCATTCCTGCGGACAGACTGTGTCATAATAGCCTAAGGATTAAAGACGAAGGGGGATAATCCCCCTTCACCCCTGTTCTCGCACACGCTTTATCTATAGAATTTGGGCTGCCGCCCGTTGGCGGCTTCGGTACTCCGGCTTAAGGCTATTATGTCGCAGACCCATGACTATGAAATCCATTTTACTTCTATCGCTGTATTTTGGTACAATCCGCTAACTCTCAAGTGGAGGTCATTACAAATATAATGGGCGCTCGTGGCGGTTTAGACACCAACAAGGGGATTGTTCCTATCTTCATCGGGGTAACCGGTCATCGTGATTTAATCGAAAAAGACATTCCCGATATTAAGAAGAAAGTAAGAGCACTGATTACACATATTCAATCACTTTGCCCCAACTCGCCGGTTTCGATAATGTCTCCACTTGCCGATGGGGCAGACAGGTTGGTTGCACTGGTGGGGCTTGAAATGAAAGGAGTTTCACTGTTATGTCCTTTGCCGTTACCGAAATCTGAATATATGAGAGATTTTGACGACAAGTCAAAGAATGAATTTGAGTATTTACTCTCAAAGGCAAACCATGTTGTAGAGCTTCCTTTAGCTGACGGCAGTACTCCAGATAATATCAAAGAATATTCCACTGCCCGAAATAATCAATACGAGGCGGTCGGGAAGTATGTTGCCTGGAATTCACAGATACTGATTGCCCTGTGGAACGGCAAAGATACAGGAGAAACCGGTGGAACTGCCTCTGTCGTAAAATATAGATTATTAGAATTGGACATCTATGACAGCGGCCCTGTTTATCATATTTTCACAGATAGATATAAAACGACGGGGACTGCATACACCCCTGAATTGCTTCCGGTTAAAGTTAAGGATAGGGATTTGGATTTGGATGTCCTGTATCCAATTGGTTGGCGGCATAAATACGAAGTAGAAGATGATCCCAAAAGAGGAGCGAAAGACTGTTATAAGCAGCTTCTTCAGGACATAGACGAGTTTAATCGGTATGCAGCGAATTTAAATGAAAAGGATCTTCTCAAAGTTGAACAGTCAAAGAATGATTTATGCCCCGATAAGAAGCACAAAGGTGTATCTGATGGGTTAAATAACATAGCCAACGTGTATGCTTACGCGGATGTGCTTGCCTTGCAGAATCAAAACGTAGTGCATAGGTCAATCGTGTGTATTCAAGGCTTGGTTTTAGCTTCTTTTTTGTTTTTAAATTTATTTGCGTACGTTTGGGCTAAAACCTATATGCTTTTAATCTTTATTTTCTTGCTTGGAATTGGTTTTTGTCTTTATTACTATATATCACGCAAAAAGTATGAGAAAAAATATATTGATTACCGAGTTTTGGCTGAGGGTCTGAGAGTTCAGTTTTTCTGGAAATATATGTCGTCGCGTAAAAACGTTTACGAAGATTATCATCTGAAATATAGAGATGAGATTGTCTGGGTTGTCCATGCCATGCGCTGTGTCAGCATGGCAGCAAACATTGATATATCGGAGACAAAACCAATTGTGAACAGACGCAACTCCATAGAAGACGTTATTAACCTTTGGGTCAGAGACCAGAGCAGGTGGTTTAAAAAACGCGTTAATGAAAAAACGAGTATATCCAAACGCCTGAAAATTAACACAAAGATATTGTTATTTATTGTCTTTGTTCTTGTGTTTTATTTACTCATTATGAAGGCCGATTCGTATAAAGAATTCCCCCATTCGAACTTAATGGATATGAAGAATATTCAAGAGTCTCCGAGATACCTGTCCATTATGATTGCTATTGAAATGTGTATCCTGATAGCTGCTGCGCATCATACTTATGGTGATAAAAGGGCATTTACAGATGAGGTAAAACAGTATCTGAGAATGGCTGACATTTTTAATATCGATGCACGATCTCCGGTTGAAGAAGCGCTTCGTGAAAACAGGCTTGACGATGCCGAAAACAGGTTGATAGAAATTGGCAGGGAGGCGTTGACAGAAAATGGGGACTGGCTATTTATTCATCGTTCACACCCTCTTAAAAGGCCGCTATAACCGCGCGATTGCCTGACAGCCCTAGGTGAGGTCATCAAACTACCCGTAAATGTTATCCTGTAAATGTTATAATGATGGCGCACCGCGTAAGACATTTTATTGAGCAGGAGGTTATATAGGTGGGACGTCAGTACGATTCATTAACGGACGAGGACATTGAATTTATCGGTCAGCAAAGGGTGTTTTTCATTGCCTCGGCAAGTGGCCGGGAGGTAAATCTGTCCCCGAAAGGGTATGACTGCCTCAGGGTCATCGATAGTAACTCAGTATTATTTCTTGATTATCCGGGAAGTGGTGACCGAACGATGAGAGACATTAGTGCTCGCGGCGAGGTAACGCTGATGTTTACGGCGTTTTCGGGAAAGCCCTCAATTTTGCGGCTTTTTTGCAAGGGGCGGCTTATTGAAAAGTCAGATACGAAATTTTCAGAATTGACACTTCACTTCACCGGCTGCGACGTACAGTTGATACGCAGGTTTTTGATATTTGACATCTATAAGGTGGAGAGGAGCTGCGGCAAATCGGTCCCATTTATGCAATATATGGGGGAACGAACAGACCTGATAGACGCGACATCGAAACTAAGAAACGCCGGTACGCTTTCGAAATTCATCGAAGATCATAAGACACCGCCGGTATTAAAATCAGAAGAAATAGAGAGGCTCCGGCACAAGGGGTAATAAACGCGATGACAGATACATGTCATATTCACAAAAATTGCCTTGACGAAATGTTCAGGCACGCAATTGATGCATATCCTGAGGAATGCTGCGGGATTATTATAGGCGACGGCGACGCGGCTCAGGTTGTCCACCGTTTTGAAAACATTCAGAATCGTCTTCACAAGGAAGACCCTTTGCGGTATCCTTTTTCTGCGTCGATTGCCTATACGGTTGACAGGGCTGAGGCCGACAGGGCCTTCTCTTTGATGAGAATAAACGGTCACACGCTCGCGGCATTTTATCATTCCCATCCTGACCATCCTGCGTTTTTCTCTGAAGAGGACAAGGCCGCGCAAACCGTCTTTGGAGAACCGGAATTCCCCGACACAGCGCAAATTGTAATTGCCCTAAGCAGGGGTGAAATAAGCGGCATCAAATGCTTTAAATGGAACCCGAATACGAAAGAATTCGGAGAATGCCGCATTATATAGCCATATATAGCCATTAGCCGGAGTTCAGAAGCCGCCAACGAGCGGCAGCCCAAACTCAGGGGATAAAACGTGTGCGAGAAACAGGGGTGAAGGGGGATTATCCCCCTTCGTCTTTAATCTTTAGGCCAAAAAAAAGAAGGAGCGGGACTTTTCCCGCTCCTTCTTACGCAGTTGCTCGCAGTAGCTGCGTTTTATGACTGTTTAGAACTTGTAAGTTAATGTCAGATACACTAAGTTTGCCGTGTAATTCGGGTTAGAATATGCACCCGTGAGATAGTTCACGTTGCCGCCGGCATCCACTATTGTGTATGTCGATGGGTAGTTGTCATATCCATAGTCAGCATACTTGTAGCGTTCCCATGCGTATCCCAGTGTTGCAGTCAACGGCTTCATCACATTCCATACTACGCTGGCCTGTATCCTGTTCACCTTATAGCTGTCTAAGCTCGGATAGTCTACGTTGTCGTTGTTCTGAGCTGGAACACCGCCAAGTGCAGTAGTGGATGCAGGGTTGCCAAGATAAGCAAGCGCCGCCTGGTTTAAAATGGTGTAATCGCCGGTTCCATACGAATGCACGGAATCATACTTGAGTTTCAGCGTTACTTTCTTGGGAATAACATAAACATCAAGCCCCATACCGTAGTCAAGGCTGACATCCCTCAAAGTAAGGTCGAAATTGTAGTTAGCTGCATTCTGTATTGTGCTGTTAGGATCCTGAGATGTAGGGATACCAGTATTAGAGCACACATTGTTTACACAGGTAGTGATGCTCGTGCCTGTAGTGCGGAAGAACTGATATGTCTTATAATTTTCCAAAGCAACATATCCGTTCAGCCTTGCGTATTTGCCAAAGGTATAACCCGCATCTACATAATACTCGTCTGTCCTTGTGTTTTGCAGGCCAATCTGAGTATCGGGATAGACAGACCTCTTATAGTTGTATCCAAGGCCTATGTCCAGACTTTCGAGAGGGAAAACATCTACACTCGCCTTGACCCTATCCCTTTTCTGCGTCCCTACGTCATACTCGTTCTTGTAAATTGCAAATGTATCTGTTACAGATGCTATATTTATATCATTTGCACCATTCCTGTTCATTCTCTCATATCCGACTTTGGCGGACAAGAAATCAACTCCTGCCCACTTCAGGCCGACATTATAGATATTGTCAGTCGTTCTGGGAATATCTTCCGTCATTCCAGAGAGCCCGGTGAGAGACACCGAATTGTTAGTGACAACGTAATTGAATCCGCCAGAAAGTATGAAATGCTCTGGCAGTTTATACGAAGCATCAAATCCGGCATCATTCCTGTAGTAATTAACCGGAACAACAAGGGACGTGTTGCCGGTGTTGCTTACTGTAGTCGGGTCGTCCGATTTGTTCAGCAGAGAGCGGTACTTGTAGAAAAGACTGGTATTTAGCTCTGGGATAGGGTTAGAGTTCAGAACAACATTGTAACTCTGGGTATCCGTCTTGCCATGCCAGTCAGTGCCGCCGTTAGCATAAGTGTACGCGTACGCTGGGCTGGGAAGCGTGATTGACGTGCCAATCAGCGATGACATTAAGTAGTTCGCTGAAGATGTCGTCTCACTATTAGACAAGCTGACGTTAAGTCTGCTGTTCAGTGGCAGCGATGCCGCTCCCTTTAACCCGTAATTGAAGTTCTGGTTACCAGGAGGCAGGGTTATCGTGTCAGTCAGCCCGGCCCTCGAATTGATAGTGCGTGAGGGGCTGGCGTTAGTAACCGAAGGTACTGGCGCGCCGGTGTAAGTGTTCTGGAAAAACAGGTCTTCACTGCCATTAGAAAAATCAGTGAACTGAACGTATGCCGACACAAAAAGCGGCTTTGTAAGATAGCCTGCTTCTGCTTTGAAAAGCGATGTTGTGTAATCTATCGGCTGTGGGAATTCATTAATCGGCCCGCTGGAGCCATTGCTCTGCGTTGCTGAAAGCAGCCTGGTTCCAACCTTTGTCTCTCTGCTGGCGTTAAAGTCCAAATAAAAGGGCTTTGCTGCATCAAGTCTTGCACCGATGCTCTCCTTTGACCTTATGTATCCAAAGTCGATATCGTTCCACGTACCAACGCCGCGCGTTTGATAGCTGGGGATTGTGGTCAGGTTGTTTGACCCGATACCGTTATAAATGGTCCTGTCGTCCAGTGAGAGGTTGTGGGGAGTCTCGTTGAAGTCAAGGTAATATTTGACTATTCCGTAAACGCCGCCCTCGAGTCTGTAGTGCTGGGTATCGTACCCGATGTCAGACGCCTTGAGGTACAACCAGACTAAATCGTTGTCATATTTCAGCTTAATTTCGCCGAATACGTTGCCTCTTGCGTCGTCTCTATACTCATTGTACTTCGTCGAGTTGCCTGAGACTGGCCTTACCTGGCCCGACAGGGTAACTTCGCCATGCAAATTCGGTATCTGCAAAACACATTCGTCTCCGCAGATTTCGGCCGCGCTACCGCTTCCATCCGCCGCTTCCTCCGCAAAAGCCACACCCAGCGGCAGGAGCATCAAAAAGACTATGAACATTGATAACATTACTTTCATTGGTATCCCTCCTATCGTTATTTTGTCCATCCTATCGTACGAATCTCTGTCCATAAATTCCAGGACCATTGCTTCCATGAATCTGAACATGGCAATCTACACAACCCCTGAGATCGGTTTTGATCATAGTCGAGTAGTTTTGAGTTGTGGTCCTGCTGAATGTGGACGTATTGCTATAAAGTGAATTACCATGTCCGGTACCCTGGTGGCAATCCTTACAAAGGACTGGCGGACGCATAACAAGAAGCCTTCCATGATTGCTGCCGTGAGGAGTGTGGCAAGTCAGACAGTTTTCAGCAACAGGGGGATGTTCCCACATAAACGGACCTCTTTTATCTGCGTGACACTTGTAACAAAGCTCATTGACGGTATCGCCCTTAAGCATTTTGTTGTTGAATTCACCGTGAGGGTCGTGACAGTCATTACACATAACCTTGCCCTCTTTTATAGGGTGGTGGGACTGCTTGTTTGACTGTACCCTTACGTCTTTATGGCACTCGAAGCACAGATCGGGCTGGGTCTTCTTTAAGAACTTATCGTTTTCGCCCTTCATAATCTGATGGCAGGTGTCGCAGGAAAGACCAGATGCCGCGGCGCTATGCTTGCTCATGCTCCAGAACGCCTGGCTCTTGTTCTCCTTATGACAGGCAAGACACTTCGCGCTCTTCTTCGCTGGATCTACATTCTTGTCAAAGTTGAATATATCCACTCCTCTGCCACCGCCTTTCTCAACGTGTTTGGCGCCGGCGCCATGGCAGGTTTCACAAGCATCCTGAGAAGCAGGACCTTTTACATGTGTCTTGGAGTGAACAGACTTTTTGTAAGCTTCAAAACTTGCAGGGTGACATCCTTTACAGGTTTCGGCACCTACGTAACCATCCTTAATCATATCGGCTTCTGTCCGTGGTGTAGTCCTCGACCAATCGTCCCCTTCCCCTGTGGCATTGTCATTAGCGTACAATGAAAAAGCTAATCCCAAGGTAAGGACGACAAGGATTAAAAACTGTGCTACATATTTCTTGCTCATTTACAACCTCCTTGTACTCTAAATTCTGAGAATACTAAATTATGATTGATACTCATCATTAAAATATCCTAGTGAACCATCACAAGGCGAAATCCCAGAGAACGATGTCCAAAGGTAGGCGAAACGCCTGCACGGTGTGATACTCTCACGCCCAAAGGACCGTTGCTCCAACCGCCGCCACGCTCTACGCGATACTCGCCGGCGCCTTGAAATAGAGGATTATCTTTGGGAAGCTTGGTATATGCCTCTGCGTTATAAACGTCTTCAACCAGCTCCCATGCGTTGCCGAGCATATCATAAATCCCAAACGCGTTTGGCTTGAAGCTGCCAACCGGCGCCGAGACTAAATACCCGTCGTCACAGTCAAAAGACTTCCATGTAGGAAAACGCTTATGTGCGGTAGCATCCGCCACGTTTGCATATTTGCAGGCTTCGGCGGCACTATCGCCCCATGAATAGGGGGTTTTCGAGCCGGCGCGTGCGGCATATTCCCACTCGGCCTCTGTCGGCAGTCTGTAGGTATGGCCGGTTTTAGCTGAAAGCCACTTCGCGTATTCCTTTGCATCTTCCCATGAAACGTTCACAACCGGCTGTTTGGCCTCGTTCAGGGACAGATCTTCGAATTTACCACTGTCATGCTTTGGACGGAATCTCTTGTACTGCTCGTTAGTGACCTCATACTTTCCTATTGAAAAATCAGATACGCATACTTCATGGACAGGCCTTTCGTTAGGGTCGCCATCACCAGAGGCGTCTCCCATCTGGAAACATCCGCCTTTAACGGCTACGAAATCCCCGTCTGCGCTGCCCTCGGCAAATACGACGCCGGGATGGGCGGCAAGTAATACAAACATTAACACCATAAAAACATTTACAACCAAGACCCTTAAAAACATCTTTGACCTCCTCACGTTTTAATTGTTGATGAACATCTGTATATTCCGTTCTGTTACAAGAACATCTCATAACAAGACGTCATACCAATTTTAATTCGATATCACCTCCATTTGTAAGCTACATAGCCTTTTATTTTTCACCTTTTCACCGTCACTTACGCCTTTCATCGTCTCCCACGATGTGTAACCATAATCACCGCCACTATAACATTGTCAATCACATAATGTCAATAGTAGTCCATACCTCCAATATCTGCCGATTTTCACAGCCACCCGAGCTGTGTAACCCACGCCGAACTATATCATTCCTAAATAACCTATGTCAAGATTTCTATGTCAAAAATCTTTGAACATAAATATCGGTTCAATTTTCACTGCAGCTCTCGTCGTGTAACTATAATCACACAGGGGACCAGGGCGATGTTTTGCTTCGGACGAGTGCAGCCTTGTCCCTTTCCGTCATTCCGGCTTGTCCGGAACGGACTAATACCAACTTGCAAACATAGAAGCAACAATTATCCTGTTAAAGAATCATCCTGAGCCTGTCGAAGGATTACCGATTTATAGAGAAATGAGACTTAAAGGAGCATCCTTCGACAGGCTCAGGATGATTCAAGTCTCTTACTTCGATGGACGTATTTTGGGATTAAGGGATTCTGAAACTGGAAACGGCTCCTGAAATGCGCAAACAAATCCGTTAAAAAAAACTTTTGCGATTGCCCTGAAAACTATTGACAATTAAATTTATCAGATGGTAAAATTCTGCCAACAGGCGAAAGGGAGCAGGATATGCTGGGGAGCAACCTGCCGAGGGATAGCTTATTGGGACTAATCAGGCGGTTAGCGGGGGCGGTTAGCGGGGCGTGAACTATAGTTAGAGCCTCACAAAACCCCTTATCCGGATGTAAAGATTTCCTATGTTCTATAACCATGCTTATAGGGATGGACCAAGAGAAGATTTTTAGGAGGTGATGCCTCGTAAGGGATAGGATTCAGCATTGGTAGTACATAGGCGCAGCTGTTTGTAAATATAAAATATCAGGAGGTCAAAGATGTCCTTAAGGGTCTTGATTATCAAAGCGGTAGTAGCGTTATCGGTAGTTTTAATTTCCGCTCACCCTGCAGTTGTCTTTGGTGAAACAACAGACACTGTAACCGGCATGGAGCTTGTGTCAGTGAAAGGCGGGTGTTTTCAGATGGGAGATACGACCGGGGAAGGCGACCCCAATGAAAGGCCTGCCCATGAGGTATGTGTAAGCGACTTTTCAATGGGGAAGTATGAAGTAACAAACGAGCAGTTCAGAAAATTTCGTCCTGACCATAACAGCGGTAAGTTTGAGGGGTTAACCTTAAACGAAAACAAGCAGCCTGTTGTAAATGTTTCATGGGAGGATGCCACAGCGTATGCAAAGTGGCTTTCAGAAAAATCCGGCCATTCTTTCCGGCTGCCGACAGAGGCCGAGTGGGAATACGCGGCGCGCGGCGCAACGACGGCAAGCCGTTACTGGGGAAACGATACCGCAGAAGCGTGTAAGTATGCAAACGTGTCGGATGCAACCGCACAGAAGGCATTTCCTAAGTGGAAGTCTGAGGTGTGATGTCAATAGTGGACACCAATTCATTTATGCCGCAGCCCTTTTTTCATAGAACTGTTTTTCATAAGTGGCTGGGGATAGGAATCCGAGCCGAGCCTGAGTTCTCTGATGGTTATAGAAAACCTCTATGTATTCAGTGATGTCATCAATTGCTTCTTGCCTGGTTCTGTAATGACGATGGTAAACAAGTTCATTCTTGAGTGTGCCCCAGAAGCTCTCCATTGGCGCATTGTCATAGCAGTTACCCTTTCTGCTCATTGATGCCACTATGCCTAACTGATCAAGCAGCCTCCTGTATTCATGTGCGCAGTACTGACTTCCACGGTCAGAATGATGAATAAGTGTGTTGTCAGGTCGTCTGGATGCTACTGCCTTAAACAATGACCGACTAACAAGCTCCTTTTTCATGCGATCTGACATGGCATATCCAACAATCTTACCGCTGAATATATCCTTATGCCCTGAAAGGTATAACCATCCCTCCGATGTCGGTATGTAGGTGATATCTGAGACCCACACCTGATTTGGCGCAGTTGCTTCAAAATGCTGATTAAGAATATTATCCGCTACTGGCAGCTTATGCTTTGAATCTGTCGTAACTTTGAATCTCTTCTTCTGTTTACATCTTATGCCAAGTTTTTTACGAATACGCCTGATGCGGCTTACACCAACCTTTACTCCATGATTCGATAGGTTCTCTTGCAGACGCTCAGGTCCAAAAGTCCCACGCGTTCTTTTGTGTGCAGCACGTATCTCAATCTCCAGTCGTGCCTCCTCTTTTGCTCGCGTAGAGACTTCCCTATTAAGCCATGCATAATACCCGCTGGCAGATACTTTCAACACCGGCAAAATAAACGGTACAGGGTACTTGAGCCGCAATTTCTGTATCATCGCGCACCTCGCTGCGACTCCTTCGCAAAGTACGCTGCCGCTTTTTTTAATATGTCTCTCTCCATCTTTACCTCAGCAAGTTCCCGTTTCAGCCTGGCTATCTCCATCTCACCTTCGCTTAGTACCCGATGCTTTTTACCTATATCCACCAGATTCCCATTCTTATATGCTTTTACCCAGTTATTTATGCTTGTAGAAGGTACTGACAACCGCCGACCAACCTCCGGTATCGATAATCCACCCTCTATCACTAATTTTGCCGCTTCCTCTCTGAACTCCTTCGTGTACTTCCCATTCGGGATCCTTTCCATCTGACACCTCCATTGAGTTTCTTATTTTACTCTATTTTGGTGTCCACTTTTTCCAGCTTACCTCAAAGTCAAAAAACAAAGCGGAATGGAAATACTGAACAAGAAAACAAAGACTATGTTTTTGCTACGCACTATCTTCCTCTCCATATTTTCGTAATCTTTTGTTGTAACGGATGTTCCCCCGCCAAAACAACGTATGTACCAGTATTTAAAGGACAAAATGAAAAAGCCAAGTGGCTACATCGAATATCCTTTAAAATCAACCACTTCATTGTAGCAGATTTTCTCCAAAAAATACTGTCTTGGTTCAGCGTGAATTGGACGACAGTATTGGGACACATCCCAATTAAGGCAAAATCTTCTTGATAAAGTCTTCGGCTGCTTTCATGTAGTCTTTGACTGCACTTGCCCTTACAAACAAGCCCCTGTAATATCCGGCAATATGTAGTGCTTCATAGAGGTCATCAAATTCCCTGACCAGCTTGCCATTATTGATTGACAAGTGTTTCTTTATGGCCGCCATGTACCCGTCAACGGACTTAGGCAATTCTTTACGTGTAAGACCCTTCTTTATCAGGGCTTCGTTAAGAGCTTCGAGGATGGCAAGATAGGCCGTGCCGAACGCTTCACGGACGGGCTTTTTGTCAAGGTAGATATTGTCTTCAATGGCGGCGGCCTTGAGCAGCCCCTTTGCGTTTTCCATATACCGCAGTGCTTCCCCTGCTGTGTGTGTTGGCTTAGGTAACCCCATGCTTAAATGTAAGACTTTCAGTGTGTCCGTGTCAAGCAATACGTAATTGAGTATTGTGTCCCCTTAATTCTCCTATTTAAAATTGGATGTGTCCCAATAATTTAATTCATGATGGACGGGTGTTTTAAAAGGGCGGCTTTGATGAGTTGAAATTATCTTAACTCTCACGACTGCGACGGTTTGGAGTGCCTTGCTTTTTGGAAAACTTCTTGACTATACATCCTCCTTCATACACAACCAGCGGGGTATTCGTTTCCTCGGCAATCTTTTTAGCTTTGGCAGCCGCACGCCGCAGCGCAATCTCTGCCTTAGCAAGATCAACATCCTGAACCTGTATTTTTTCTTTATTCAATCCTTTTCTCCTTCATCGAGAAGTTTTGACCGCTCGCCCGAATTGTCAAAAACAATCCAAGCGTCCACCAATTGTTTGTAAAGATGCTGAAAGTTGTGCCAGCCTTTTTCATACCTGCCTCTGATGGTCTTTACGGGAACATTGTGCCCGCCTTGTTTTACACGATTTTTTACCCGTTCCACCGCGGTCGCAACATCTGTTAGATAAAGGAAAATCAGTTTTATTTTATAGCCAATTCGCCGCCATTGAGGGATCATCGTTGCGTATATTCTGCCGCTTAAAGTTGTTTCAAAGGCAAAGCTCTCACCTTTTGAGACATGTCTTTTGATTTCGTCGAGCATGATTCTTCCAGCATGAAAAGAGGCTTTTTCGGGGAAAAACGGGGAAATCCCCGACGCAATAAGATCCGCATTCACAAAGACGGGACAGTGTGCCTCCCTGGTCAGAAATTCAAGGGCAAAAGTTGTTTTACCTGCGCCGTTGGGGCCGGCAATAATAATTATCTTCTTGTCTTCATTCATATGACTTACTTTCCATACAATCAGGCATATCAGGATAGAAGCTATTACCATAACCTGAACCAGAAACCCTTGAAACATTAGA